>CAYQEV010000012.1:2194-31635 GCA_964416745.1 uncultured Woeseia sp. | reverse complement strand
ATAAAATAACAGCAGCCTGTGGTAACGGGGTCGATCAAATGGCTTGGGTTTCTGTGGTTGCTTCCGCTGGTTCTGGTGGTGACGGAGGTGTGGCAATGATGGGCGTCGGCGGCGGAGGGGGCGACGGCGGTTAACCGTATATTTTGTTTGGCAGCCAGGTTACCAGCTCAGGGAAAAGAGCTATCAGAATAAGCATTAGTAGCTGAATCAACACAAAGGGAAGCACCCCTTTGTAAATGGATTTTGTTTCAATTTCCTCTGGAGCAACACCCCTAAGATAAAACAAAGCAAAACCAAACGGCGGAGTCAAAAAAGAAGTTTGTAAGTTAATCGCAATCAACACCCCTAGCCAAACTGGGTCAACCCCGAGAGCTAGAATTATAGGTGCAACAATAGGCACCACCACAAAAGTAATCTCAATAAAATCAAGAACAAAACCTAATAAAAACATTGCCAACATAACAACAACTAAAACACCAGTCACACCTCCTGGCACCGAAGATAAATAAGTCTGGACCAACTCATCCCCTTCATAACCTCTAAACACTAGCGAGAAGATTGACGCTCCAATTAAGATTAAAAACACCATGCTTGTCAATTTAGCGGTTTCCTGACAAACATCTTTCAGGACACTAAAGGTGAGCTGTTGTTTCGTTGCCGCCAACAACATTGCGCCAACAGCGCCAACACCAGCTGCTTCGGTGATTGTTGCGACACCAAAAATAATTGATCCCAAAACCGCAACCATTAAAAAGAGCGGCGGGGCCAATACCCAAAGCAGGCTTCCCAGTGATTTTTTCTCACCACTCTCATTTTCAGCTGGCGGCATTGTTTCCGGCTTTAGAAAAGAAATAAAAACAACATAGAGCATATATAGCAGAACCAAAATCAACCCAGGGATAATTGCGCCAACAAACAAGTCACCCACCGAGACCGTTTCAGGCGAGTAATTACCCTGTTGAAGTTGTGATTGTTGAAAAGAGGAAGACAGCACATCACCCAACAAAACTAAAACAATAGAAGGCGGGATAATTTGGCCCAGGGTCCCAGACGCAGCAATCACACCAGTGGCTACTTGAGGGCTGTAACCCCGTTTTAACATGGTTGGCAAAGACAAAAGACCCATGGTCACCACGGTTGCCCCAACAATACCTGTGCTGGCTGCCAACAACATACCAACCAAAACCACAGCTAACCCTAAGCCGCCCCTATAAGTCCCAAACAATGAGCCCAAGGTCTCTAATAAATCTTCAGCTAATTTTGACTTTTCCAGAGTGATTCCCATAAACACAAACAAAGGAACAGCAATAAGTGTTTCGTTGGTCATAATTCCAAAGAGCCTGCTAGGCAACGCACTAAGGTAACCCGCCTCAAAATTTCCAGTGATCAAACCAATACCAGCAAAGAGCAAAGCAACCCCAGCTAAAGTAAAAGCAACAGGGTAACCAATGAGCAGAAACAAGATCACCGTAAAGAAGAGAATTACCGCCTCAATCATTGTCAGCACTATTTATGGATTTGTAAGCAACAAACAACCCCTGCATGAAAAGAAAAACACCGGTCAATGGAATGGCCGTCTTTAACAAAGGCACAAAAGGGTAGGCCAAACCTCCGGCATCTTTAGAGGCTTCTTTTATTGACCAAGAGGCTTCAACATAATCAAAAGAACCAAAAATTAAAAAAAGCGAGACCGGGCACAAACACAATAAACTGCCAAAAAAGTTAATGCGATTTTGTGTGTTTTTAGACCACTGACGATAAAACACATCGACACGAACATGGGAGTCTTCACTCAACGCATAGGCAGCAACTAATAAAAACACCATCGCGTGCATCCAAGTAACCAACTCTTGAAGCCAAATCCAACCCACAGAAAACACATACCTTAGGACGACAACACCAAAAACAGTGATTACCATTATCAATAACAACCAAGAAACAAACTTACCAAGAGCAACGTTAAGCTTGTTAAAGGTGAATAAGACCTGTTTTATAAGGGCCACAGAGAACTAGTCTTGCCAGAACGTCGGGGTAAAGAGCACCAATAATGCAAAAATCTCTAACCTACCTAAAACCATTGCTGCAATACAAACCCATTTGGGTAGCACAGATAAATCAGCATAATTTACAAAGACCTCACCTAAACCTGGTCCAAGGTTGTTTAGCGAAGCAGCAACTGCTGAGAAAGCGGTTAACTCATCCAGACCGCTAGCCAAAAGAGTTAATGTAAACACCACCAAAATAACTATATAGGCTGATATAAAACCCCAAACAGAATCCAAGATTTTTTGATCTACACCTTTCGAGTTTATTTTTACAACAATCTCGGCACTGGGGTGAACCAATCGTTTGGCCTCTCTTAAGCCTTGCTTTAAGAGAATTAAAGCCCGAGCAACCTTTAACCCCCCGCCAGTGGAGCCGACACAACCGCCAACAAAGCTTAATAAAAGCAATAAAAAAGGAATAAAGACCGGCCAATAACCATAACCTGCTGTGGTGTATCCCGTTGTTGTTCCTATGGAGACGACTTGAAAAAACAACTCAGTGAAAGTGGCTGACGATTGGGTTTGGGTTTGGCTAACCAGCAGCGATACTCCGGCTATAAAAACCACAGTTAACAACAAAACAATGTAGGCCTTAAACTCAGAATCTGCTAAGTAGGTGGATAGAGCCTTGTTTTTCCAAGCGAAAAAATGCAATGAAAAGTTTATACCAGCCAACAACATAAAAACACTTGAAACCCAATAAATAAAAGACGAGTCTTGAAAAAAACCAAAGTTGGCATCATGGGTTGAAAAACCACCAATTGCAACAGTCGTCATGGCGTGACAAACCGCATCGAAAAGTGACATTCCTCCAAGCAAATACCCTAAAGCACAGAAAACAGTTAACACAACATAGATGGTTGCTAATGACCTTGCTGTTTCTTTTTGTCTTGGGGTAAGTTTTGATTCCGTTACTGAGGCGGCAGATTCCGCTTTGTACAGGCGCATGCCACCAACCCCCAACATAGGCAGAATAGCAACCGCTAAAACAATAATTCCCAAACCCCCAAGCCACTGAAGTTGTGCTCTATAAAATAACAAACCCCTTGGCAACGAATCCAGGCCACTCATGACCGTTGCCCCTGTTGTTGTTAGACCTGAGGTAGACTCAAAAATAGCGTCAGTTAAGGTAAGGTTGCTGTCAGGCAACATTAAAAAAGGAATGCACCCAAACAAGGCCAAAATCACCCAAAACATAGAAACAATCATAAAACCCTCATGAAGACGAAGTTCGCCACTGGTCTTTCTGCTTGGATACCAAATTATAAGACCAGAAATAAGAGTAAAGAAAAACGAGGCTAAAAAAGATGAAGCGGTGTAAACATCATTAAACAGACCAGCCACAAGAAAAGGCAACAACATCGATGAGCTAAAAACCATCAATAATAACCCCAAGGTTTTTTGCACTGATTGAAAGTTTTTTAAGATCATGTTTCTGGATAGGCGCAACAACGCCCTGCCTGTTTATTCAAAAATTGTTTCTATTTCTGTAATAGTATCCCTGTTGTCTATAAAAACAACCACATGATCATCGGCCTCAACAAATGTTGTGTGATGAACGGTTTTGATTTCACCTTCGTTTGAAACAATTGCAGTGATAAATGAGCCCTCAGGAAGAGCAATATCACCAACCATTTTTCCAACCACCTTAGAGTTTTCATGGCTATGGGCCACAGCCTCGAGAGCCTCGGCACCACCCCTTTTTAAACTGTGCACTTTTACAACATCCCCTTTTCTGATGTGTGATAACAAGGAGCTAACTGTGATCTGCTCAGCAGAGATCGTAATATCAATACTGTCTGTTTCCATTAGGCCAGAGAAGGAGTCTTTGTTAATAAGGGCCATTACTTTTTTGGTCCCCATTTTTTTTGCAACCATGGCGGATAGGATGTTTGCCTCTTCTGAATTGGTGGTGGCTACAAACACATCATTGTTGTCAACGTTTTCTTCTTTAAGCAGGGCGTCATCAGTAGAGTCACCTTTTAATACAATGGTCGACTCCAATGTTTCAGCTAGTTTTTTTGCTCGGGCTGTTGATTTTTCAATCAGCTTTACATGGTTGTCGTCCTCGAGTTTCGAGGCAAGCCTAAACCCAATTCTCCCCCCGCCTGCAATAACTATGTTTCTTGCTTTTTCTTGGTCTTGGCTGAACTCAGTAATCATGTGGTCAATATCTTCTGGCGCGGCAATAAAATAGACTTCATCACCCTTTCTAATGATTGTGTCACCTTCGGGGGCCACCATTAGCCCTTCTCTGTATATGGCTGCAATCCTCACCTTTTCGTTGCCAAGATGGTCGTGTAGATGGCGAATGGGGTTGTCCACCAAAAAACCTTGTTGCTTGGTTTTTACCCCGACCATCCTGATTCTGCCGTCAGCAAAATCAAGAACCTGAAAAGCACCAGGGTGTTGAATGACTTCTATAATATAATCAGTTATTAAATCTTCAGGACTGATTGCAAAATCAACAGGAACATCGTTTTCAGAGAACAACTCTGGCTTGTTTGTGTAAGCGGCAGCCCTTATTCTGGCTATCTTTGTTTGGGTATTAAACAAGGTTGAAGCAACCTGGCAGGCCACCATGTTAACCTCGTCGCTGCTGGTCACAGCAATTAATATATCAGCACTGTCAGCACCAGCAGTTTTGAGTGTCTTGGGGTATGAGGCGTTTCCCTCAATAACCCTTAGGTCAGATTTGCTGGCGAGCTTATTAAGCTTCTCAGGATCAACGTCAACAACCGTCACATCATTATTCTCTTCTTTGGCCAACTGAGTCGCTGTTGTTGACCCGACTTGCCCCGCACCTAATATTAAAATATTCATGATTCTTCGGTTTTTATTTTACATCAAATTTAGTTTTGTATAGCTTAAAACCAACCATTTCGTGCCTTCGGTTTCAAAATTAATTTGTGCTCTTGTGTTGTCCCCATCTCCCTCGATTGCTATAACAACACCCTCCCCAAAAACATGATGATGTATTCTTTGTCCCAACAAGGATGAAGACTTATTTTTAGAAGAGCGTTTACGACTTGTTTTGGTTGGGTTAGACAACACCCCTTGGTTGGAGACTTCATCAATGAGCTCTTCTGGAATTTCATAAAGAAAACGAGACGGTTGACTGTAATTTGTTAGACCATGGATAAGTCGTTGGTTGGCATAACTAATATAAAGCTCTTTCATGGAACGCGTGATGGCCACATAACATAAGCGGCGTTCTTCTTCTAAACCTCCGGCCTCAATTTGTGACCGCTGATGTGGAAACAAGCCATCCTCCATGCCGGCAATAAAAACCAATGGAAACTCCAAACCTTTTGCAGAGTGCATGGTCATCAATTGGACACTGTCTTGCCATTCGCTGGCTTGGTTGTCACCTGACTCAAGTGCAGCATGGGACAAAAAAGACTCAAGCGGTGTCATTTCATCCTCGTCCAACATCGGACGATAGCCGTATGCTGCATTAATGAGCTCCATAATATTGTCTATTTTTGTGGCCGATTGCTCACTTTTTTTCTGTTGAAGAAAGTTAATTAACCCTGACAGTTGTATTGCAATCTCAAATTGTTCTTTAAGCGGTTTGTTTTCAGTTTCACTTTTTATTTTTTGAATTTGAGCAATAAAATTACGAACAGCATTTGTAGCCCGCCCGCTTATCGAGGCGCGTTCTATTAACTGTGATGCCCCTACAAAAAGTGACACACCCTCTGTTTGGGCAAAAGAGCGTATATCATTCAATGTTTTTGCGCCCAACCCTTTTGGCGGCATGCTTGATGCTCTTTCAAAAGCTAAGTCATCGTTTTGATTAACAGAGAGTCTCAAGTAGGCTAGAGCGTCTTTAACCTCAGCCCTATCAAAAAACCTAAAGCCCCCATAAACCCGATAAGGAATAGCTTGCTGAAGGAGCGCCTCCTCAATAACCCTTGATTGTGCGTTAGACCTATAAAGGACGGCAATATTGTTTAATCCAATTGATTTGGATTTAGATTGAATAGTGTCAATAATATTATGCGCTTCCTCGTATTCATCATAATTAGCAACCAGTTTAATTTGAGGCCCATTCTCAGCAGAGGTCCATAAGGTTTTTTCAAGACGCCCGCTGTTATTAACAATAACCGCGTTAGCCGCGTCAAGAATCGTTTTGGTGGAGCGATAGTTTTGCTCCATTTTAATAACCCGGGTGTTGGTAAACTCTTTTTGAAACCTTGACATGTTGGCAGAGTTAGCGCCGCGCCACCGATAAATGGATTGGTCGTCGTCTCCAACAACGAAAGCAGCACCGTGTTCGCCAGATAAAAGCCTAATCATTTGGTATTGTATTTCGTTGGTGTCTTGAAACTCATCGACAAGAATGTTTTTAAATCGCTGTTGATAGTGCTCAAGGAGGTCTTTATTGTTGCTCAGTGTTTCATAACAGGATAATAATAATTCGCCAAAATCAACCAAGCCAGAGCGAGAGCATCTTTTCTCATAATCCTTATAAAGCTGAATGTGTTGTTTTTTGCCAGGCTCTTCTTTGACTTGGTTGGCCCTTAGGCCCAAGTCTTTTTGACTGTTAATAAACCACTGAACCTCTTTCGGTGGATAATAAGACTCATCAAGAGATTGTTCTTTAATTATTTTTTTAATTTGTCTGCGTTGATCATCAGAATCCAAAACTTGGAAGCCCTGCTCAAGCCCCGCTTCTTTCCAGTGCAACCTTAAAAACTTATGAGCCAAGCCATGAAAAGTGCCAACCCACATCCCACGAGTTTCTAGGCCCAGCATTTCGCTAATACGTTCTCGCATTTCATTGGCGGCTTTATTGGTAAACGTGACAGCAAAAACATTGAATGGTGAGGTGTTTTCAACACTTATCAACCAGGCAATTCTGTGGACAAGCACCCTGGTTTTCCCACTGCCAGCGCCGGCTAGAACCATAACCGGGTTAGCACCACTGGTTACGGCCTCTCTCTGCGGCTCATTTAATTGGCCAAGAATATCTTCAGGTTCCATGGAACAGTTATTGTAGCTTTATCTGTATTTTATTGTGTACACGAGATTTAAAAACGATAAGAGCAACAAAGCAGCAAAAGCATTGTGAGCTGTGGCCAAAGATAAAGCGATACCTGACCACACCATAACCACTCCAATTAATAACTGAAAAAACAAAGCTGCAGCCAAAATGAGCGCCGCTTTTCTTACTCTTGTTGAAGGGTTTTTAATGTACTTAAAAATTATAACGCCAAGCCCTAGAGTTAGAGCAATAGCCCCTAAGCGGTGAAAAAAATGAATGGCTGTTCTTCCTGGGGGTGACAACAGGCCGCCCTCGTAGTTTTTTCCAAAAGATTGCCACATAAAAAATCCTTCGTTTATATCCATATTAGACGGCCAAAACTGGCCATAACACAGCGGGAGATCTGGACAACCCAAAGCCGCGTAGTTAGTGCTTGTCCAACCCCCAAGTAGAATTTGTACTATTAATAGCACGAAACCAAAAAACAAAAGACCTGTGAAGTTAGTTCTTGGTTTTGTTGGGGCACTAATTCTTTTTAAATAAATAAACAATAGAGACAGTGTTGACAACCCACCCACCAGGTGCGCCAAAACCACAAAAGGGTGAACCTTGAGGGTTACTGTCCACATTCCCAACAAACCTTGAAAGATGACCAACAGCAATAACAGTAAAGAGATCTTCAGATTAAAGTTGTCAGAAAAAACCGTTTTGTTTTTTTTAAGCGCCTCTGAGACAAACAAAATTAAAATAAGCAAACCCAACAGGCTGGCTATATAGCGATGTATCATTTCTCGCCAAGCCTTTCCAGGCTCAACCACCTGGCCAGGAAATGACTCTTCAACGGCAGACAGCTCTTCAGCGGTGTCCGGCACCGTCATAAAACCATAACAACCAGGCCAATCAGGACAGCCAAGCCCAGCGTCTGTCAACCTGACATAAGCCCCAAAGACAATCACGCAGAACGCAAGAAGAATTGTAAATATTAAAGTGGTTTTAGTTTTTGGCACGAGATCTTTGTGTTGCCTTAGGAAGGCGTCAAGGACATAAACAGATCTCTAATATAGTAAACAAACGCCCCGTCTACAGCCAGAATTCCAACCAAAGCTAATAAAAACAGTGGCGGCAGAGTTATTGCATATAAAAACGCCATTCGCTCCCAAGCCATATGCATGAAAACACCAACAACTAACCCAGCTTTTAAAAAAGCAAAAACAGTGACTAAAAACCACCTTAGGTAACCCTCGACTTGTATGTAGTCGACCATATATGAAAACGCGCTAAGAACAAACAGCAGTATCCAAACACTAATATATAAACTAAAAGGGTGTTCAGTTTCGGGGGCATCACCAGGATAAAAACTAGGGTGTTTAAAAGGCTTTTCTTGTTCGTTCATATTTTTCTACCAAAGATAAAAGAATGCAAAGATAAATATCCAAACCAAATCGACAAAGTGCCAATACAATCCTGCTACTTCAACAATTTGATAATCATCAAGCCGATCATAGCGACCAGCGAAAACTCGTTTAGCAATAATACTGAGGTAAATAACACCGATAGAGACGTGCAGCCCATGAAAACCAGTGATCATAAAAAAGAAGCCGCCAAACTGATGGGCTCCAAACTCATTGCCCCAAGGCCTAATTCCCTCTTCAAGAATTAACTTGCTCCACTCGAACACTTGCATACCAACAAAAGCAAGCCCGCCAAGCGCTGTGAGCAAGATCAGCACCCCTGTTTTTACCCGCTGTTTCTTATACCCCGAGGTGACTGCCATTGCCATGGTTCCGCTGCTGCTAATCAGAATAAATGTCATGATTGCAATCAAAAGCAATGGAATGTCTGAGCCTCCAACATGCAGAGCAAACACTTCACTTGTGTTTGGCCACGGAACGGTGGTTGTTAACCTAACCGCCATATAAGCAGATAAAAAAGAACCAAAAATAAATGTGTCGCTGACTAAAAAGATCCACATCATCGCTTTGCTCCACCGAACCTTGAAGGTTTGGACATCAGAAGACCAATCCGCCACTAATCCCTTCAAATTATCAGGGACAGAGCTTTCAAATGATACTGGTTGACTTGTTGACATAAGTTTCTCTCTAGGTGGTTAAAAGCAATCCAAACAACATAACCCAAACTAAAAGCATGTAATGCCAGTAGGTGCCAAGAAGACCGATTGACTCAGGTTTTAAAATGGACGCATCTTGTTTAAAGGTTTTTAAAGTAACGTAAAACCAGGCCACCACCCCACCAAGAACATGCAAAGCGTGAAGTGCTGTGATTAAATAAAAAAAAGTGTTTGCAGGGTTTATGGTTAAGAAAAAACCCAATGTTGTTAGCTCTTGCCAAGCCCATATTTGGCCCCACACAAAAATAACAGCGAACAAACCACCCACAGCTAAACCAACTTTTATAGTTTGTAGGTTGGTTTTTTTAGCACCGCTTTTTGCCCAAGCCATGCCCACACTTGCCAAAACCAACGATCCGGTGTTTACCCACAAAAGAGAGGGAACCGGCACTGACCTCCAGTCTTCAAAGTTCATTCTAAACAGGTAAGCATTAGTGATAAACAAAAAGAGGATCGAGATTACTGTCATTAACGTGTAAACAAACACCTGTCCATGGGTTAATCCCATAAAACGCTCTTCATTGTTTACAGTGTTGTCCATTGTTTTAACTAAGTAATTTGCTCATCAGGAACATTTTGTGGAACAAAGTCAGCAGTAGCCCCAGGCAGGCCGTAATCATAAGGCCACCTATAAACCACTGGCAATTGATCCCCCCAGTTTCCATGTCCTGGAGGCGACTCTAACGCCTGCCATTCTAGTGTGCATGCTCCCCATGGGTTTGAGCCCGCTTCTTCTCCGCGGTAAGCGCTCACAATAAGGTTGTACAAGAAAATAAATTGAGCAGCCCCTACAATTAATGCACAAACAGTAATAAATTGATTGAGGTCATTAACTGACTGAGGAATGAAATCATATTGTTCATTAGAGTAATAGCGTCTTGGTACGCCCAAAAAGCCAATATAATGCATTGGGAAGTAAATCAGATAGGTGCCCACAAAAGTAATCCAAAAATGTATCTTTCCTAGGCGGTCATCAAGCATTCTTCCTGTAACTGATGGGTACCAATGAACCAGCCCTCCATAAAGCGCTAACACCGGTGAGACCGCCATTACCATATGAAAATGACCGACCACAAAATAGGTGTCTGAAAGCGGCACATCAACAGCCACGTTCCCAAGGAAAAGCCCGGTGAGTCCACCAATAAGGAAGGTAATTAAAAACGCCAAGCAATAGAGCATTGGTACCGTCATTTTAATGTTTGCGTTCCATAAAGTAATAACCCAGTTATAGACTTTTATCGCCGTTGGCACAGCAATAATCAATGTTGTCGTTGCAAAAAAGAAACCCAAATAAGGGTTCATTCCCGCAACATACATGTGGTGAGCCCAAACAATAAAAGCTATGCCCGCGATAGCAATAAGTGCCCAAACCATCATGTTGTAACCAAAAATATTTTTCCTAGCATGGCAGCTTATAAGCTCAGAAATAATTCCAAACGCTGGAAGCGCTATAATATAAACTTCGGGGTGACCAAAAAACCAAAACAAATGTTGGAACAGAACCGGGCTACCGCCACCATAATCTAAAACTTCACCGCCTTTAAAAATTTCAGGCATAAAAAAACTTGTTTCTAGAACACGATCAAAGATCAACATAATCGCCCCTACAAGCAATGCTGGAAAGGCCAACAAACCAAGGAAGGTGGCTAAAAACAGACACCAAATAATTAAAGGCATTCTCATCATGCTCATGCCTTTTGCTCTGGATTGAAGGACGGTGGTGATGTAGTTTAATCCACCCATAGTAAAAGCAATAATAAACACCGCTAAGGAGCCCAACATTAAAAGAATCCCCGCGCCGTCAGCACCCGGGGTGCCTTCTAGAATTGACTGTGGTGGGTATAAGGTCCAGCCTGCCCCCGTGGGGCCGCTCTCAACAAAAAAACTACAAACCAAAATAATAACAGACAGAAAATAAACCCAGAAACTCAACATGTTTACAAAAGGAAAAGCCATGTCTCTTGAGCCCAGCATTAGCGGTATCAAATAATTACCAAAACCACCTAAAAACAATGCCGTAAGCAGATAAATCACCATTATCATTCCGTGCATGGTGACGTCTTGATAATAATTTCCTGCACTAATTGACTCAAACAACCCTGGGAAACCAAGTTGCATTCTCATCAGTAACGACAAAAACATTCCTGTTAGGCCAATTGCTAAGGCTACACAGATATACTGTAAGGCAATTACCTTATGATCTTGAGAGAAAACATAGCGTCCCCACCAGCCTTTTGGGTGATGGAGCGGCTGCCCTTCATACATTGCGTTTTGTTCCATTGTTTTTGTTATTCCTCCTAAAAATTATATGCAAATTAGTTAGATAAAGTTTTAATATAATCAGTAATAGCGTCCAACTCCTCATCAGAAAGAGTAGCGTAAGCCGGCATTATGGGCGCATAACCGCTTGCTATCTTAGCTGCTGGATTAACAACTGATTCTTTTATATAAGCCTCGTCAATGGTCACAATTTCACCGCTTGCAAGCTCTCTAACCGACCCAAAGCTATCCTTCCATGTTGGCCCAATGCCATTGACTCCGTTGTCGCTATGACAAGCAACACAACCTAGGGTTTGTGCGATTTGCTTCCCGCTTCCTTCAACCCCTTCATTAAGGGTTTGTGCAAATGTTGGTTGTTGAGCTAACCAGGTTTGAAAATCTTCTTTTGTGTCCACCGTAATCAACCCTCTCATTGCGTAATGCCCTGTCCCGCAATATTCGGCACAAGCAACCTCATAGGTTCCTAACAATGTCGGCTCAAACCATAAGTTTGTGTGTTGCCCAGGAACGAGGTCCATTTTTGCTCTGAACTGAGGAATATAAAAGTCATGTAAGACATCTTTAGATCTGAGTTGCATAATGACATTTTCATTAATTGGAAGGTGAACTTCTGCTGACCTGATTAAAATATCATCCAAGCTGTTTGGGTCGTTTGGGTCAAGACCAAAGGTGTTTTTTGAACTAAAAAGCCGACCACTAGTGTTGCCATAAATACCGTCTTCCCCGGGGAAGCGATAACTCCAGACCCATTGTTGACCAACCCCCTCTACTTCGATCCCTTCATCGGGAAGGGCAACATAATCATTCCAAGCAATTAAACCAGGAGCCAATAACACAACCACCCCTACGGTAGTAATCACTGTTAACCAGAACTCTAGCTTAGTGTTTTCAGGCTCATACTCTGACTTATGCCCCTCTCTATAAGGAAACTTAATAACACAGTAAATAATAAAACCAGAAACCAATACAAAAGCTACGCCTGTAACCCATAATGAAATAATAATGGTTTGATCAAGAGAGCCCCAATTGGAAGCCAAAGGCGTAAACCACCACGGGGTGACCGCGTTCCAAAGAACCGTTCCGATTACAATGATTGTGGCAACGATTACAAAAGCCATAAATACCCTTTATACATAAAGCTAACCAACCAATTTGATCGCCTGCATTATCCATAAAAAAAGAGAAGAATACAATGACTTAAATCAAATCAAAATCACTCAAAGCAAAACCCTCTTTGTCCAAGAGCTTTTATCAGTCTTTGTTGACTCAATGAGCTCTAAAAAGAAGATCAGCAAAAATACCAAAAAACACACAGAGACCCACATAATGGTTTTCTGTGAATGCTTTGAACACCTGCTCAGAATCTGAGGATTGAATAAGAAACTGTTGGCGAACAAACAGAATAAAAACAACTAAAAGAGAGAAAAAATAAATTAGACCAAGATCGTCGGTTAGTCCAACCATGCCCCATAAAACCAAAACTAAAACTTGTATCAGTCCAGTAATTAACCCAACATTTTTTCCAAAAAGTATTGCTGTTGAGCGCACCCCAATTTTTACATCATCGACTTTATCAACCAAGGCATAAAAAGTGTCATAAACAACAATCCATAAGATTGTGCCTAACCATAAATAAACAAACCCTCGGTCAAAATTAAAACCCCCGGCACTGTAAACCATAGGAATGCTCCAACTGAAAGCAAAACCCAATACTAGTTGCGGCGCTGAAATAAAGCGTTTACAAAAAGGGTATAAAACAGCAAGGGCTAAGCCACAAACAGACCAAAGCAACGCGCTCACATTGAGCTGTAAAACTAAAACAAGAGCCACACACAACAATACAAACAACACAATATAAGCCTCTCCAAGACCAATCGACTGATTGGCCAGGGGCCTTGTTTTTGTTCGCTTCACCTGGGGGTCAATATCCCTATCAACAATATCATTAATAACACAACCCGCTGAACGCATTACAAAAACACCCAAACAGAAAACCAACATTAATTTGATGCTTGGCGCACCTTTATTAGAAAGCCACAGAGACCATAAAGTTGGCCATAGGAGCAAGTAGAGCCCTATCGGGCGGCCAAGCCGGATAAGCTCAAAATAAGCCTTTATTTTGGTCATCTGTGTACACTTCAATTGCGGGCAAAAACAACTCAATCACCCATAGGATTGCTTTATCAACTTTAAAACTAGAGCGCCTTAACCAAAACAGGGACATAGGGTGCTCTAAGCAGGAATACTCAAACTCGCTTCTTGAAACATTGGGCTTTTTTAATAGGTGCTCACCTAGTGGTTGGGTTCCTAGTGTTTTAATCCAACTGTTTTGCTCCAACGTTTTGCGAGGCACTATGGTTTGTGCTAACACACAAGCTTGTTTGTCGATGGACAAAAGAATTTCCCGAATAAAATTATTCTGCTCTAGCTGTAAGTTTTTTAAAAGTTTTGGCACAGGCCCGTGATACTCATTTAAAACCTCAATAGAATGTTTGCGTTCTAATTGACGGATTTTGTCTGTTAAGAGAGTTGTTTCTGTTAGCCAGTTTTTTAAACTCAAGGACGGTTGATGACCCCCAAGACTCTCAATGCCTTTATGCCATTTTAAATCAGGAGATAACGCTTCAATTTGTTCAAAAGACGGTTTCATGGTTTTAAAAGAAGATAGTCTAGCTATAAATTAAACATTTCGATAGACAATTTGTTGGCCAACCCATCGGTCAATTAATTTTTCTGATAACCCTGGATACTTATTGTCAAAGTCTGCGCAATAACGATTAATTGAAGGCAGCATATAAGCATCCCTTGAGATATCAGCAATCTTTAAACCAATCACTCCTTTTTGTCTTGTGCCCAACAACTCACCAGGCCCCCTGAGCTCTAAGTCCTTCTCAGATATATAAAACCCATCAACACTTTTTCTTACAGTGTTTAGGCGTTGTTTTGCAATGTCATTTAATGGTTTTTTATAAATCAACACACACAAGCTTTTGTGCTCACCACGACCTATTCTTCCTCTTAGTTGGTGAAGTTGGGACAAGCCCAGACGTTCTGAATTTTCAATCACCATAATGGTTGCATTAGGGACATCAACACCCACTTCTATGACAGTAGTGGCAACCAATATCTCATGAATGTTGTTTTTAAAATCGACCATTGCTTTAGTTTTTATGTTTGGTTTGAGTTTGCCATGAACAAGCCCGATTTTTTTTGTTGGCAACTCTGATGATAGTGTTTTAAATGTTGTTTCTGCAGCTTCAAAATTTAATTCTTCAGATTCCTCAATGAGTGGGCAAACCCAATAAACTTGCCTTCCTTTGTTTGTTTCTTGGATTATTTTTTGCACCACCTCACTGCGCTTATCGTCTGGTACAACTATCGTTTTAATTTCTCCGCGACCCTTCGGCAGCTCATCCAAAACAGAAGTATCAAGATCTCCATAAGCAGTCATTGCAAGAGTTCTTGGAATAGGGGTTGCGGTCATAATTAATTGATGAGGCACAGCGTTATTGTCCCCTGTTTTTTTTACCAAGCTCAACCGTTGATCAACACCAAAACGATGCTGCTCATCCACAACAACTAAACCTAAGTTTTTATACTCAACTTTGTTTTGAAATAACGCATGCGTGCCAACAATAATAGAAGCTTCTCCGTGTTTAATTTCGTTTAATATTAGCCCTCTTTCTTTTTGTGTAAGCTTGCTTTTAAGTAAAACTGTTTTGACCCCTAGCGGACCAAACCAACCCCTGAGATTTTCCAGATGTTGCTCCGCTAATAACTCAGTTGGTGCCATTAACACTGATTGAGTTTTGTTATCCGCAGCCATAGACATAGCAAGCGCTGCAACCACGGTTTTACCAGAGCCAACATCACCCTGTAATAGCCTCATCATCGGCACCGGCTTTCTTAAGTCTTCTTTTATTTCATTGACCACCCTTTCTTGGCTGTCAGTAAGAGTAAAAGGTAATCGTTCAACCAACTCCTTTATTAGCACGCCCCTAGTCATCGCGTGTGCGGGGTTTGATTGCGTGGTCCTTTTTATTCTTCTTAGCGCAAGTTGATTTGCAATAAGCTCTTCAGCTACCAATCTCTTTAGAGGAGAAAAGCGATCAGCCGTATAAAACTCTTCTGGTGTTGGGTTATGGATTTTAATCAAGGCCTCTTCTAGGGTGCCGAACCCCATCTCATCAACAATAACTTGTGGCAGCAGCTCATCAGTTTGTTTGAGTTGTTTTTGAATGCCCAAAGAAACAATTTGCCTTAGTTTTGCTTGAGGTAAGCCTTTTGTTGTTGGGTAAACCGGGGTTAGTGTTTTAGATAAAGGGCTTGGGTTGTTGTTATCAATGACTTGATAGCTGGGGTGAATCATTTCAACCCCAGAGCCCGCTTGCCTTGTTTTACCGAAACATCTAACCGTAGTGTTTGGTTTTAATCCCGCGGCTTGGTATTTAGAAAAAGTAAAGAAGCGCAACGTTAAAATCCCTGTCTCATCTGCTAGTTGCACCACCAGCATCCTCCTGCCCCGATAAACGATATTACAAACAAGAACCGTTCCTTCTATTTGAGCTTCTTCATCGGGAACCAAGGAGCCTATGTCTTTAATGAAAGTCCTGTTCTCATAACGTGTTGGAAGGAGAAACAATAAGTCAGACTGGGTTTTGATGTTGAGTTTTTCGAGCTTTATTTTGACTGCTGGCCCAACGCCTTTCAACTCAGTGAGTTCCACATTTCTCATTGTTATAGCAAAAAGATATTTAAGGGGTTATTGAGGCCACAGCCTCAACCTCTACGTCTGAATTTTTTGGTAACGCAGACACCTCTACAAGAGCCCTCGCTGGGTAGGGCGCGTCTAAAAGGTCTTCCATCACGTGGTTTACAACTGCAAAATTATTTATATCAGTCAAATAAACATTAAACTTTATAATACTATTGAGTGTTAAGCCTTGGGATTGAAGTATGCCTATAATATTACTAAAAACCTGGCGTGTTCTTGCCTCAAAATCTCCCTCACACACTTCCCCGTTTAAGGTCAGTGGGATCTGACCCGATATAAAAAGCAAACCATTTGATTTGACTGCTTGAGAATAAGGACCTATTGCTTGAGGCGCTTTATCAGTAACAACAACTTTTTTGACCATTTTAATGTAAACCTCGAGAAACCTTTTCTACGCTGGACATAGACTTAATATCTCTCATGATATCAGCCAAGGCTTTTCTGTTTGCTACCTGTATTTGAAACAATATATCGATGGTTTCATCTTCATATTCTGTGGTGATTGAAACCTGTTCAACATTACAACCATTGTCTGCAATTTTTCCTGCAATCGCCGCCAAAGAACCGGTCTCATGTTTTGCATGCACACTAATTTCTGTAGAGAGCTCGTGGTTAATTCCATCACTCCATTCAACACCAATCCAGCGACTGGTTTCCTTAATGAAAGTCCCAAGATGTCTGCATTGCCTTCTGTGAATAACCAACCCCTTTACTTTGCTTAAGTGACCAAGAATGGTGTCGCCAGGTATCGGTAGACAGCATTTTGCGAAGGTTATTGAAACCCCTTCAGTGCCTTTAATTAGTAGCGGGGCATGGTCTTTTGTCTCTGAGTTTTCTGGATCGTCCCCCAACAAAATCTGTGCCATTAATAAGGGGCTTTTATCCCCAATACCAATGCTTTCATACAATTGATCCATGTCTTTCAAATTCATTCTTTTCAACAAAGACTCAATGGCATCTTTTTTAATATTTCTTTGTTTTTTGCCCAAAGAGTTTAAAGCATTGCTGAAAAGGCGTTTACCTAAAACAGTGGTTTGTTCTATGGTTAGATCCTTTAGAAAGGCTCGAAGATTATGCCTAGCCTTTGCTGTAGTAATAAAAGACAACCAGCTTGGGTCAGGGTTTGCATACCGAGACGTAATAATTTGGACCGTTTGGCCACTCTCTAAAACAGTTCTTAGTGGCACTTGTTGGCGGTCAATTTTAGCTCCAATACAGCTGTTACCTATATCGGTATGAACAGCGTAAGCAAAATCCACACAAGTTGATTGATTGGGCAATCTAAAAATCTCCCCAGTAGGACTAAAGATATAAATTTTATCAGGGTATAAGTCAACCTTAATGCTTTCTAAAAACTCCTCAGGATGAGTGGCCCCTTGAATTTCTTTTATGGTAGCTAACCACTCTCTAGCCTTTATTTGAGGCGAGGTGTCTGTCTTGCTGGAAGACTTATATTTCCAATGTGCGGCAATACCATTTTCAGCCACTCGATTCATGTCTCTGGTTCTGATTTGCACCTCAATTGGGGTGCCATTTGGGCCCAACAAGCTGGTGTGTATTGATTGATAACCATTGACCCTTGGTATTGCAATATAATCCTTGAACTTGCCCATTATTGGTTTATAAAGCTCATGGACTAGACCGAGAACTTGGTAACATTCTTGAGGGGTATCAACAAGAACCCTGATGCCATAAACATCGATAATTTTATCCAGCGGCAAGTGGCGCATCTTCATTTTTGTGTAAATACTGTATAAATCTTTTTCTCTGGCCACAACAGTATGGTTAACGCCATCAGCATTAAGGTTTTTGCTAATTCTGGTGCTGATTTTTTTTAATATACGTTTTTGGTTGCCCAGTTTACGCTTTAAAGCAGAACTTAAAATTTTATGGCGGTACGGGTAGGCGTATTTAAACCCCTCTTTTTCTAAAGCTGTTTTTATATTAAAAATCCCCAAGCGGTTTGCAATCGGCGCGTAAACTTCCAAAGTCTCTTTGGCTATTTTTATTTGTTTGGATTGGTCTAGAGCATAAAGGGTTTGCATATTA
Source organism: uncultured Woeseia sp. (assembly GCA_964416745.1). GTDB lineage: Bacteria > Pseudomonadota > Gammaproteobacteria > Steroidobacterales > UBA11654 > CACPJA01. Next base: position 13,369 of record CAYQEV010000012.1, on the reverse strand, counting down.
TGTAGACGATCTGCCAATTTAATTAAAATCACTCTAATGTCTTGAACCATTGCCAACATCATTTTTCTAAAGCTCTCTGCTTGGTGGTGCTTTATATCGCCGTGTTCAATTTGATCTAATTTGCTTACCCCATCGACTAAACTTAATACCTCTTCACCAAACTCTTCCAACAAAAGATCTTCATTGATAAGGGTGTCTTCTAGCACATCATGAAGCAGACCTGCTGCAATAGCCTCTTTGTCTAAATGCAGTTCAGACAAGATATTAGCAACACCAACTGGGTGAACAATATAAGGCTCCCCTGTTTTTCTTGCTTGATGTTCATGAGCAACACTGGAGTAAGCGTAAGCTTTTTTTATTAGCGTATGGTTATCTGATTCAAGGTAGTCTAGTCCGGACAATAGTTGTTTTAGCAGTTTTGGAGGCCTTTTTTCCTGCATGTCTATAGCCGATTTTTTAATGGACTCAATCAATTGGTTTACGCGACTTATTTATTACTATTAGGATAATTCTACAACAGCGCGCTGCGATAATAGAAATTGGTTTGTTATTTTTGGCTCTAAACCAAGGTTTATTTAGAGCGATTCTTCTGTTTTTGCTAACTCTTCAGCTAATTCTTTTTCAAAATCACTGTCTGTTTTATGAAAATCTGGGTTATCAAGATGTCCTTCAGCTATTTCTCTAAGAGCAAGAACCGTTGGCTTGTCATTTTCTTCATCCTCAAGAAGGGTTTCCGAACCATTGGCTATTCTTCGAGCACGACTTGCTGCAAGCTTGACAAGGGAGAAAGCCCCGTCTGTGTGTTCTAAACAATCTTCTATTGTTACTCTAGCCATTGATTCCGCTCATATATAACTTTAGGGGCGTTAGACTACTTGGAGTTTTAAATATGTCAACCGCTTTCTAAAAACCCTGCTCAAAACTTTTAATTATTGATAAAACATCTTCTGACAGTCCTGTTTTATCTAAAGTGGGCTTTTCAAGATACGCTAATATTTGATTGACGGTGGTATTAATGTCTTTGTTAATAAAAACCTGATCAAACCGCTCAAACTGTTTAATATCATTAAGCGCTTCATCAAACCTTATTTTAATTTGTTCGTTTGAGTCAGTGCCCCTTTTTTTTAGCCTGATCATCAATTCGTTTTTTGAGGGGGGCAACAAAAAGAGCAACAAACAATCAGGAACTTTTTGTTTTATTTGCATCGCCCCTTGCCAGTCAATTTCCAAAATAACATCTTGCCCAGAGCTTAGTTGCTCATTAACCTCTTTTTTTGGTGTCCCATAATAGTTGCCAAAGACTTCTGCGTGTTCTAAAAAATCTCCATTTGCAATCATTGATTCAAAAGTAGTGCTTGTAACAAAACTATAGTCCTTGCCATCTGATTCATTTGTTCTTTTGGCTCTGGTTGTATAAGAAACAGAGACAACCATGTTGTTGTTGCTGGCGAGAAGCGCTCTTGCAACAGTGGTTTTTCCAGTGCCCGAAGGGGCTGAAATGACAACCAGATGTGGGGTGTTAGTATTCATTTGTATAATAAATATATAATGCTTTATTTAATTCCCCTAAAAGTTTTTTAAAAATAAAATGAATAACAAAACACTAATCCTTGCTTCAAACAATACACATAAACTTATTGAAGTAAGAGCAATATTAGGCTCGAGCTATAAAGTTGTAAAACAATCTGATTACAAGATAAAACCAATTCCTGAAACAGGACTAAGCTTCGAGGAAAACGCCATAATTAAAGCCACCGGAGTTTTTGAAGCAACCGGCTTAACAACAATTGCTGATGATTCTGGATTAGTGGTTGACGCTTTAAGCGGGGAGCCTGGAGTTTTTTCTGCACGCTATAGTGGTGAGCATGCAAACGACTCAAGCAACAACGCAAAGTTACTAAAAAACATGGCGCACCTTAATAAAAAAGAAAGGGCCGCTAGGTTTGAATGCGTCATTGCATTAATTGACAAAGAACAAAACAATCAAGTCTTTACCTTTAAGGGGTTTTGGAAAGGGGTGATATTACGCAACCCAAAAGGAAGTAACGGCTTTGGTTATGACCCATTGTTTTTTGACCCGGTTATTGGAAAGTCTTCAGCCGAGCTTTCTGATAAAGAAAAAAACAAAGTAAGCCACAGAGCAGTTGCATTAGCCGCCCTAAAAAAACATATAAAAAAACCAAAAGATTGAACAAAGACCTTTATAAAGTATTGATCATTAATGAAATTGCTTAATTTTTAAATAAAGATAAAACCATCAATTATTCACAGAAATAATTTCATTAATTTTTTATTAAGTAATTAGAGTTCATTTCAAATATATTACAATAAGATAGCTTTATAAATATATGATATATATATATAAAATGAAAAACTGTCTATTTTTTATACAATTCAAAGGTTTTCAAGTATTGTTAACTTTTTGGTTTGTTTTTTAGGAATATCCACAGAGTTATCCACAGATTTTGTGGATAACATTTATCTAGAACGGTTCTAATTTTCTTGAAAATATCTTAACAAGTCGTTATGCTTGCCTCCCAAAAAATATTTGGGCTTACAGAGTAAGATATAATTAATAAATCTAATAAAAAAACACGTGAAAAAAGAAACACATCCTGACTACCAAGAAATTAAAGTAACTTGTTCTTGTGGCAATACCTTTGCAACAAAATCAACTTTGTCCTCAGATTTATCTATCGAGGTTTGTTCTGCTTGTCACCCATTCTATACAGGACAACAGAAAATTGTGGACACAGCAGGCCGAGTAGATAAGTTTAGAAAACGGTTTGGTATCCAGTCTTAATTTTCAATAACCATATTAGTGTCATCAAAAAATAACAGTGTCAATTTAACAAGTGGCTCGATATCAATCGACCTCGACATTAAAGACGCCAGTGTTGGCCCTAGTGTTGTAGATTTAAAAAGCCTCTATAGAGATACTGGGTTTTTTACGTTTGATCCTTCTTATTCTACAACCGCTAGTTGCGAAAGTTATGTCACCTATATTGATGGTAATGAGGGGATATTAGAATATAGGGGCTACCCTATCGAGCAGCTCGCCAATAAAAGCTCATACTTAGAGGTCGCTTACTTATTGTTTAATGGTGAACTCCCAAGCGAAAACAACTTGCAAGAATTTAGGGCGCAAGTTAAGGCTAATATGGTCTTACCAAACCAAACAGAAGCACTCTTCCAAGGCTTTGATGACAACGCACATCCTATGGCTATGTTAACCACAGCAATTGCATCACTCTCCAGCCTTTATCATGAAGGCATAGACATCAAAAATCCCGAACACCAAAAAAACTTTTTCTTTAATGTTTTAGGAAAAACACCAATATTGGTGGCTAATATTTTCAACCATAGAAACCACACTAACATGGGCCACTATGATGAAGACCTGACATACGCAGAGAATATATTAAGGTTGTTTTTTGGTGGTGACGCTGATTACGAAATTAACCCTGTGTTTTCGAAAGCTTTAGATATCTTGTTGGTTCTGCATGCTGATCATGAACAAAATTGCAGCACTTCATCAGTAAGACTGACAGGAAGCTCTGGAACCAATCCTTATGCTGCAATAGCAGCAGGCGTGGCAGCTTTATGGGGCCCTTCTCATGGGGGTGCTAATGAAGCAGTCGTTAAAATGTTTGGTGAAATCGGGAGCAAAGAGAATATTTCAAAATACATCGCTAAAGCCAAAGATAAAAACGATCGCTTTAGGTTGATGGGTTTTGGGCATAGGGTTTATAAGAATTTTGACCCTCGAGCAACCATCGTTAGAGAAGAGTGCCACAAGGTGCTTAATGCCCTAGAAAATAATGACAACCCAATGTTTGAGCTTGCACAAGAGCTAGAACAAATCGCACTTAAAGACGAGTACTTTATTGAGCGTAATTTGTACCCTAATGTAGATTTTTATTCTGGAATAATCTACCAAGCAATGGGTATACCCAAAGAAATGTTCACGGTAATGTTCGCTTTAGCAAGAACAGTTGGTTGGGCAACTCACTGGTGTGAAATGATGTCGCAACCAAAGCTGAAAATTGGCAGGCCAAGGCAGCTTTACTTAGGCGAAAAAAGACGCGATTATATATCGATTGAACAACGCTAATATAATTCTATTAAACCCTTATTTTTCACTTATTATATTCTTAGCTTTATTGCTTGGTGATACCGATGTCTAAAAACACAAATAATATTTTTTTAATTGGGCCGATGGGCTCAGGTAAAACTTCCGTAGCAAAAAGACTGTCCGCAAAACTAAGCAAACAATTTGTTGATACGGACCTTGAAATATCCAATACAACTGGGGTGGATATTAATTATATTTTTGATATTGAAGGTGAGGTTGGGTTTAGGAAAAGAGAGGAAACAATTCTAAAAGAGTGTGTTCTTAAAAATAACATTGTTTTATCAACAGGCGGGGGCATTGTTCTTTCAGGCAATAATAGGCTTCTTTTAAAAACACATGGGGTGGTTATATATTTAGAAACAAGCGTTGATGCTCAAGAAAGCAGAACGTCATTAACCAACAACAGACCATTGTTAAAAAACACAGAACATAAAAAAACCCTTCAAGAGTTGATGTTGACAAGAGGCCCACTCTATGAAGAAATAGCAGACATAACAATAAACACAGACAATAAGTCACCTGAAGAAGTAGCCACAAAAGCCCACTCAAAAATAAATGAACACTGAAACAGTAAATTTAAAGGATAGAAGTTACCCAATCTTTATAGGGAAGGGCGCTAGCCAAGAACCCGAAGCATTAATTGATAGGGTTAAGGGATCTGATGTAGCAATTATCAGTGATGAGGTGGTTGCTCCTTTGTACCTCAATCAACTGTTAGAGGGGCTACCAGAAAAGAATATTATTACTTATGTCCTTCCTAAAGGGGAACAAGAAAAGAAATTAAAAACTGTTCATAAAATTATAGATCACCTCCTTCAGAATGGTTTTGGTAGAGACGCGACATTAATCTCTTTGGGTGGAGGGGTTGTCTGTGACATAACCGGCTTTGTTGCTTCAGTTTTTATGCGAGGGGTTAGTGTTATACAAATACCCACAACCTTGCTTGCCCAGGTTGACGCCTCTGTTGGCGGTAAAACCGGAGTCAACCACAGCCTTGGTAAAAACCTTATTGGTTCTTTTTACCAGCCATCAGCTGTTGTTTGTGATACAGCTTTTTTGTCTAGCCTTGATCCAAAAGAGATGTCAGACGGGTTAGCTGAAATCATAAAGTATGGCCTTATTTATGACCGTGATTTTTTTGTTTGGTTGCAAACCAATATTTCTAATATTTTAGAGCAAGACAGGGCCTCATTGAGACATGCTGTGCAACGTTCTTGTCAAATCAAAGCTGAAATAGTTGCCCAAGATGAAAGAGAACAATCCATCAGGGCTATCCTTAATTTTGGACACACTTTTGGACACGCTATAGAAAACCAAACCGGGTATGATCAATGGAGTCATGGGCAGGCAATTGCGGCCGGCATGGTTCTTGCTTCTAAACTATCAGCTAAAATGTCATTGATCTCAGAAGAGGACGTTGAGCTAATTAAAGATATTTTATTAAGAGCAGGTTTACCAGTGGAGCCCCCAAAAATTAGCACACATGATTTTATTGATGCCATGAAAGCAGACAAAAAAGTTAAAGACAGGGTGATCCAGTTGGTGTTATTAAAAGAGATTGGTAGTGCATTTTTAACAGCTGATTATTCTGAAGAAGATCTTGAGGAAACACTAAGAGGAACCGCTTGATGGCTGTTGATCATAAAGACCGTCTAATATTTGCTCTTGATGTCCCAGAGGCGGACCAAGCAAAACAATTAGTGAATGAATTGGGAGCCTCAGTAAGCTTTTATAAGATTGGTATGGAGCTCATGATGACAGGGGATTATTTTGATCTCCTGGACTGGTTGGTTGAAAAAGATAAAAATGTTTTTGTTGATTTAAAGTTGTTTGATGTTCCTGCAACAGTTTCTAAAGCAGTCAAACGCCTCAGTAAACGAGGCGCTTATTTTACAACAGTGCATGGCAACCAAAGCATGATGGAGGCTGCTGCAGCTGAAAAAGGCGACTTAAAAGTTCTAGCTGTTACAGCACTGACTAGTCTTGATCAAGGCGATCTTAATGACATGGGGTTTACCTGTGATGTCCAAGAGTTGGTAATATCTAGAGCTAAAAGAGCCCTTAGTTCAGGGTGTGATGGTATCGTTGCGTCAGGGTTGGAGTTAGAGCATATAAGAAACGAAGTTGATCAAAAACTTGTAATTGTTACCCCCGGCATTCGGCCAGTGCTTAATCGGCCCACAGACGATCAAAAACGAGTGGTAACTGTAGAACAGGCTTTTCAATGGGGCGCGGACCATATTGTAGTCGGGCGTCCAATAAAAAATGCAACCAACCCGAGAGAGGCAGCAGAACTGATTCAGGAGACTATTGCCAACTCCGTTTAGAGCAACCTAGGTTAGTTTTGTTGTTCTATGATTTGATTGATTGAAGCCTCAAACACACCCAATCTTTTTTGAAATTTTGCCCTCTGTTTTTCATCAAGCGAAGCAATAATTTCAGCGGTAATTTGGTTGATCAGTATCCTTGTGTTTGGATCTTCAGAGTTGAGTGAAATGATGTGGTTGACGAAGGTTTCTTCAAAGTTTTCGTTTTGTCTTAAATTCAGTATGGCTATAAATTGTTGGTTCCATTGTATCCGATCACTGATTAGCTGCTCCCTATTGTCTTCAATGCCAGAAGAAAGAAGGCGGACGGTGTTTATTTGTTTATTGTTCAGCTTAATGCCCACCAACCTAAAAAACCGCTTGAAACTTTTTGTTAAAGAACCTTGAAAATCCCCCTCTTCATTTTCTAGTTCCAATTTTCTTTCTTCCATCAGCTCATCAAAATATATTGCCATTTCTTCGACTTGTTTGTTTGTAATGGTTTTACAAAATTCAACTATCTGAGGAACAAAGAAATCCCTACTGTTGTTGCCAAGCAGGATGCCTTGTTGGTAAATATCATCAATGTCATCAACAGTTGTTGTGCTATCTAAAAACCTAAACCGTGAGAGCAGTTTTTTATATTTTGGTAACTCATTTTTAATGTTCCAATACTTAAATTCCAATGTGGCCTCTCTAACATAGTCCTCTTGGGAATTTGTGAAATTTGCATACTCTAAAAACTGATTGGCAATAAGTTGATCAATTCTCTCGTACCACAGTCCACCCACAACAGAGCAAGCAGATAAACTGAAAAAAATTAAAACAACGATAATCTTTTTATGAGTTTGACCAATCATATTGTTCATAGTGGTGACCTTAATTATTTTTCCAAGTAGTTATTAAGGCGTTCCCAGATAATGTTCTCAATTTGTTTATGGCCTAAAACATTGGGGTGTATTCCATCACTTTGCATCAAGCCTTCATTAACCATTGTCTTTAAGACTCCTTGGACTAGGTTGAGGTTATATTCTTTTGCTAAACCAGAAAAAATATTCTCAAACCCGTTGGTGTAAACAGCCCCATAATTGGGCGGCAGCTGAACACCGATTAGTAGCACAGTAATGCCACTGCTTTGTGCTGAATTAATCATACCCCTAAGGTTTTTCTCAATGGCTTTTAATGAGGTGCCCCTTAATCCATCATTACCACCAAGTTCTAAAATTAAAATCTCAGGTTGATGAAGTTTGATTAGTTTGGGTAATCGAGATACTCCTCCAGAGGTAGTGTCACCACTTATCCCAGCATTAACAACTAAATAATTGTAACCGCTTTGGTTCAACCTACTTTGCAGAAGCAGCGGCCAAGATTCTTGGTAATCCACACCCAGCCCCGCACTAAGACTGTCCCCTAGAACAAGTATTTTTTTATTTATGCTTGTTGCTTCAGAAGCAGGGGTTGCTGTTGTGATAACTGTGAGTAAAATAGCAACAAAGAACCAAGAGCGCTTTGTGAAAGAATCAATTTTAGAAGTCCAAAACATAACAAAAGAAGTTAACAGTCCTGAAGGTGTGTTGACAATACTTAAAGACGTAAATTTAACAATTAATTCCGGAGATGTAACCTCAATTGTCGGCCCATCAGGTTCTGGAAAGACCACATTATTGGCTATTATGGCAGGCCTTGATTTACCAAGCAGAGGGCGAATAAAACTCATGGGTCATGAGATAACAACAATGAATGAAGATAAAAGAGCGCAAGTCAGAAGCAATGATGTGGGGTTTGTGTTTCAATCGTTTCATTTGCTACCAAGACTCTCGGCCTTAGATAATGTGATGTTACCACTTGAAATCTTGGGCGATAAAAACGCGAAGAAAAAATCCTTAGAAGCCCTTGATCAAATGGGCCTTGAAAAACGCGTTAGACATTTGCCAAACCAGTTATCAGGTGGAGAAAAACAGCGTGTAGCAATAGCAAGAGCCATGGTTAAACAACCTAAGATCCTGTTTGCTGATGAACCAACAGGTAACTTGGATAAAACCAGCACTGAAGTTATTAGTGATTTGTTGTTTTCTATTAATCGTTCTTCACAAACCACCATTGTGATTGTGACGCATGATTTATTGTTGGCACAAAACTGCGAAACTATGCACGAACTTAATGAGGGCAGCCTTAAATGCTGAACGGTTTTTACTATGGACTAAAAAAGTTCTGGTTTGACCTGAGAAATGGGGACTTAATTATTCTGTTTTCCTCAATCGTCTTAGCGGTTACCGCAATATCTGGCGTTAGTTTTTTAGGTGACCGATTACAATCTTCAATCAAACAACAAGCTTCTGTGGTGTTGGCAGCAGACATGGCTTTCAGGTCTGCTTCACCATTGCCCGACGATTATCTGACTTCCGCAACCAATCAAGGACTAGGGGTTGCTAAAACAGTGTCTTTTCTGAGCATGGCGTTAGCCAATAATGATAATTTACTTGCTTCTATTAAGGCCACCACCAGCACTTACCCCTTAAGAGGTAGCGTGGTGTTAAAGGATTTCAAAGGCGAGGTTTTATCAAATGAAAAAGGCACACCAAACTCAGGTTATATTTGGGTTGAGCCAAAACTGGTTGATGCGCTCAATTTGAAACAAAACAACCAGTTGGTTATTGGCAATAGATCATTTGTGGTTGAGGCAATTTTAGATGATTACCCTGATCGTAATGTTGGATTTTTAGCATTTTCTCCAACCATTATTGCCAATATTGCTGACCTCAAATCAATGGGGGTAATACAAACAGGAAGCCGCGTGGATTATCGCCAATTGTTTTCGGGTACTGAGAAGCAGATCAATTTATTTTTCGATTCTGTTTCTAGCTTACCTGAAGAGGTTCGTGTACAGCGTTTGGATGAAGTTGGTGATCAGTTGGGTCGAACGCTAGACAGGTCAACTCGCTTTTTTAATCTGGCTGGATTATTCACCATTGTGATAGCTGCTATTTCATCAATGATTGCTGCCAGGCGATACGCTACTCGGCACCTCTTAAACACAACTTTAATGAAAGTGTTTGGTGCATCAAAAAAATTTATTTTGAGCTCACAAATCTGTCAACTAAAGATCATGATATTTTTGGCAACCTCGGTGGGTTTATGTTGTGGGTATTTGATTCAATCACTACTAATTAGTTTATTGGATGAGCTGATTGGCAATGAATTGCCGCCACCATCTTTGAAGCCAGTTTTTATAGGTTTTTTAACCTCATTCAGCCTTGTGTTTGCTGCTACCGCACCCTATTTAAAGTTATTGGGCGAGGTAGAGCCCATTCGTATTCTTAGAGATGATTTTGCTTTTCATCTGAAAAATAACATCGGAATTTACACCTTAGCCATAGTAACTTTAACAGTGTTTTTATTGGTGTTGCTTGAGGATGTTAGTTTGGTGTTGAGTATTTTGGGTGCAATGTGTGTTTTGGTTATTGTGCTTTCTGTTTTGGGTTATTTTGTTATCTGGCTGTTATCTCTCTATAGCAATGTCTCTGGTTCAGGTTGGCGAATGGGACTTAGAAATATTTCACGACGACGCAACACCAGCGTCCTTCAAATTGTTGTCTTTGGTTTGTCACTTACATTTCTTATGGCGTTAACAGAGACCCGCACAGATTTAATTGAGTCATGGAAAGAAACCCTAAACGAGGACACACCAAACTACTTCTTTTTTAATATTCAAGACTATGAGACTGATGAGATTAACTCTTTTTTTAAAAGCAAGCTAGAACAACCCATCACTTTTACCCCACTAATACGTGGGCGTTTACTTGGAGTAACTTCGTCATCTGGAGAGCCCATTAAAGCAGAAAATATGATTGATCGTGAGGCTAACCTAACATGGTTCGACACGCTACCTGAGAATAATTTAGTGGTCGAAGGTGAATGGTGGTTGAGTGATGTGGGGGCTCCCTCTGTGTCAATTGATAAAGACATTGCTGCCTCAATGAATCTATCGATTGGTGATCGTTTGAGCTTTACTGCAGGCGGCATGAATTTTGAGGCAACCGTGTCAAGCTTTAGGGAGGTGCAATGGGAGAGTTTTGCTCCTAATTTCTTTTTTATTTTATCCCCGGGGCTAGGTAAAGATTTGCCTCAGTCTTTTATTACCAGCCTTAATGTCCCACCTGACTCCAAGGTAGCTGACGAGTTTATTAAGCGCTTCCCCACTGTCACTAGTGTTGACTTAGAGGCAGCGCTCTCACAAATAAGATCCATTGTTAACAGCGCCTCACTCGCTGTTCAAGCCATATTTGTTTTGTCTCTCTTTGCGGGGATACTGACCTTGGTGGCCGCTATTTTCTCAAGCGTTGACCAACGTAAAAAAGAAACCGCGGTCATCCACACCATGGGCGCGACAAGAAGAACAATATTTGCTGCTGTCGCGGCTGAGTTTTTAGGCTTGGGTATTTTGTCAGGCTTGACCGCAGTGTTGGCGGCCATGTTATTTTCAGGGTTTTTATCAACCCAAATTTTTGAGCTTAATTACACGCCAAACCCCACTATATTTATTAGTGGTTTTTTGGTTGGGGTAACCTCAATTGCTGTTGCTGGCATGCTGGCAGTGCGGCAAGCCATATATAGCCCAGCTATTTTGACATTGAGAAATTATTGACTACATTGATAGGCCTGTTGTTTTGAAACGCTTTAATGTTTTCAGCGATTCGGTCCAAGGCTCGTTGTCGAGCCTCTTGAGCTGCCCAA
>CAYQEV010000012.1:0-2094 GCA_964416745.1 uncultured Woeseia sp. | reverse complement strand
AATGTTTTCAGCGATTCGGTCCAAGGCTCGTTGTCGAGCCTCTTGAGCTGCCCAAGCAATGTGTGGGGTGATAATCAAATTGGAGTATTGTTTTTGCATTAACGGGTGATCCGAATCCGGAGGCTCTTGATTGAGCACATCAATAGCAGCCCCGGCGATGGTTTTATTTTTAATGGCTTTAATGAGTGCATGATCATCGATCAAACCCCCTCGTGCGGTGTTGATTAAAATGGCTGATGACTTCATTTTTTCAAATGCACTCTCATCAAATAGCTCAGTTGTGTCCTCTGTTAAAGGGCAATGAAGACTGATGATGTCTGATTCTGTTAACAAGGCATCAAAGGCAACACGGTCGACCCCTTCATCCGATTTGTTGCTCTTAGTAAAACTCTCACCAACCAAAATTTTTAAACCCAATGTCTCAGCTGCTCGAGCGACACCTTGTCCTAAGACCCCATAACCTATAATCCCAAGGGATTTACCCGAGAGCTCAGTAATAGGGTGTTGCAGCAAACTAAAGGATTTACCGTCTTGCCAATCCCCGCTTTCAATAGAGGCACTATAATCCTTAAAAGAATGCATTAAGGTTAGTATGGAAAGCAAAACATGCTGAACCACTGACTCAGTGCAATAGTCCCTAATATTACAAACCACAACCCCTGATTGTTTTGCTGCCTCTAGATCAATATTATTAGTTCCGGTAGCGGTTACACAGATCAATTTAAGTTTGGTTGCTCGAGCAAACACATTAGCATCAAAGACCACCTTATTAGCAATAGCCACTTCAGCGTCTTCTATTCGAGCAAGCACCTCTTCCTCATTTGAAAAAGCGTAAACCACAATCTCAGGTAACAATGCTTCAATTGAGCCAAGATCCAAGTCATTGGCGTCCACGGTTTTGTAGTCTAAAAAAACAGCATGCATGTATAATCCCCTTAAGTATGAAAACATTTTACCAACAATGATGCCAGATTTGCCGAGCATTCACGCTTTGGTGGTTATGGGCCTTACAGCGGTAGGTCTTTATATGTTTTCACGTGATTGGATCCCTATCGAGACCACCGGTTTAGTGATTTTAGCCACAATAGTCAGTCTTTTTTTTATATTTCCATACAGCTTCAATGGCAACCCAATTAACCCGATTACATTTTTTATTGGTAGCTTTGGTAATGAAGCACTGATTACCATTTGTTTGTTGCTTGCCGTGGGTAAGGCCATTGAAATCAACCACTCGTTGCAACCCCTTGTCGGCTTTTTATCAACCTCGTGGCTCACTTATCCAAAACTCTCTTTGTTGGCAGTCCTGTTGTTTGGAGCGTTTTTCAGTGCCTTTATTAATAACACACCGATTGTAGTGATGTTAATCCCTGCCTTGATTGCAGTTAGCAAAAAGGCTGAAATTAGTTCTTCAAAAATTCTCATGCCAATGGGTATGGCGACCTTGCTTGGCGGCATGGCGACCACAATCGGCACATCAACCAATCTTTTGGTAGTGGGGATTGCGAATGACATGGGTTTGGAGCAAATTCAGTTGTTTGATTTCGTCCTCCCAGCAGTGATTGCAGGATCAATTGGAATGATGTTTTTGTGGCTAGTTGCACCTCGATTGCTTCCTAATGACCCCCCGCGATCCACAAAAGAGTCAACACGAATATTTGAAGCGATTCTCAATGTAAATGAAGGCGAATTTACCGAAGGTAAAACTTTGTCTGAGGTTCAGGAAAAGGCTGGAAGCAATTTCAAAATTGATAAAATTAAACGTTCTGATTCTTTGTTTGTGGCCAAAATCCCTTCTGTTATGTTTGAGGCGGGAGATCGAATTTATGTCAATGACACACTAGAAAACCTTCAGGAATATCAACAGCTTCTAGGGCTGAGTTTATTTGAAGAAGAGGCGGCGGAAGAGGCGGAAACAGAGATTGGATCAGAGGTTCAATTAGCTGAGGTTGTCATCACATCGGGCTCCTTTTTGGATCATACCAGCTTAAATGCCCAACATTTTTCATCTCGTTTTAATTTATTACCAATCGCGGTGCATAGCGGATCCACAGGCATAGAGCTGAAGGGCGAAATAGCCGCCAAAACACTCACCCC
>CAYQEV010000011.1:0-39181 GCA_964416745.1 uncultured Woeseia sp. | reverse complement strand
TCATAAACTATTTGATTTCAAAAACATCTATTTTGGGATTGCTTTTTTAGAGCCATGGGTTTCTTCCAAGATGTTTTTCTTCAAATGAAGAAATTTCATTTTTCAGTTTCAATGTTCGTTGAATTTCATCAAGACCCTCTAAGAGTAAGATTTGATTGTTTTTATCAAAATCAAAAATGATTTCTGAGGACCCATATGAGATCTTCAATGTTTCTAAGTTGATCATTATCTGATTTGTTTCTGGGTCTTCCTCCACAAATCTGACTAATTTCTGGACATCATCCGATGACAGTTTAATGGGAAGCAAACCATTTCTTATGCAGTTACCATAAAAAATTGATCCGAATGTAGTTCCGATTACTGCCTTTATCCCCCATTCTTGCAATGCCCAAACCGCGTGTTCTCTTGATGAGCCACATCCAAAATTATCACCCGTTAGAAGCATTGAAGACCGGTTGTATGGATCTTGATTGAGAATAAAATCATCATTTGGCTTTCTCTCAGTCACCGAAGCATATCTCCATTCAGAAAAGAGACCTTCTGATAAGCCCTTTTTCGAGACGGCTTTTATTTCTCGACTAGGTATGATCGCATCAGTATCAACATTGATCCTTAAAAAAGGTGCCGCAATTCCAGATATTATTTTTACTGGATTCATGACTGTTGTTCCAGTTGATCTGGAGTAGTTATTTCACCTTTAATAGCAGACGCAGCTACTGTGGTTGGTGACGCTAAATGTGTTCTGGTTTTCTTTCCTTGTCGATTTTCAAAATTTCGATTAGTGGTTGAGATTACACGCTCATTTTCACCAAAGCTTTCTCCGCCTGCAAAGAAACACATAGAGCACCCTGATTCTCTCCATGCAAATCCAGCCGAAATAAATATCTTGTCTAAGCCTTCTTCTTCGGCTTGTTTTTTAACTTGTGATGAACCTGGCACACATATTGCTTTAACACCTCTAGCTACTTTTTGATTTTCAAGGACTCTAGCGGCAGCTCTTAAGTCACTGATTCGACTATTAGTGCATGACCCAATAAAAGCTGCGTCAATAGGTTTGCCTTTAATAGCTTCACCTTCACCAAGACCCATATATTCTAGAGCTCTAAACATAGATTTCCTTTCGGTGTTATCGTTTATTTGACCTGATAAGGGTATAGCTTTATTCATTGGAATGGCTTGGTGTGGGCTGGTGCCCCATGTGACATAAGGGTCTAGATTTGAGCAATCAATATTTATTGTTTTGTCAAACTTTGCATCTCTATCTGACTTAAGATTTTGCCACTGCTCAATCGCTGCTATAAAATCATTTCCCTTGGGAGAGAATGTCTTGCCTTCTAAGTAAGTAAATGTCTTTTTATCAGGAGCGATCATGCCCGTCATAGCTCCAAATTCAACCGCCATATTGCACAACGTGAGCCTTGACTCTATTTCAAGATCAGTAATTGCAGACCCAGTAAATTCAACCGCATGGCCTTTGGCTCCATTAGACCCAAATTTTGATATTAAATGCAGAACAATATCTTTTGATGTGACCCCAGTGGGTAATTTCCCTTCAATATTTATTCGCATTAATTTTGGTTTCTTCTTAATCAAGGTATTTGTTGCCAAGGCATGTTCGCACTCTGTGGACCCCACACCCCAAGCTAATGTTCCTAAGGCCCCTAGACTACAAGTGTGAGAATCAGGACAAATATATGTCATTCCAGGTAGGGCAATACCATGCTCTGGTGAGACAACATGAACAATCCCTTGTTTGGGATCATCAAGATCAAAAAAATTAATTGCTGATTTATTGGCAGATTTCCTCAGTGATCGAATAAAATCAGAACCGCTTGGCATAAGCGTTTGGTCATCTCTTCCTGGAAATGTATCAACAATATGATCAATTGTTGCAAACACTTGGTTGGGATTACGAATTTTAATATTTCTTTCTTCTAGGGATTTAAGGGCGATACTCCCAGTTCTCTCATGAAGAAAGATTCTATCAATATAGATTAGTTCGTCTCCGTCACCTAAGTTTTTGATTGAATGTTGATTCCAAATCTTTTCAAATAGTGTTTGGGCCATGAATGTCTCGGTAATAATGGTTAGACATTATAGGAAAATTTCCAAACAAGGTCATTTATTGCTTTTTTTATTCTTGAATTAGATTAGAGATCTTGAAACCCTAAAGAAGTGTAAGATAGGTTGAAAACCATACAAAAAATAAAAATATAATTTAATGCTTGAAGGTATTCGTATAATAGAATTAGAAGGCCTAGGCCCAGGCCCATTTGCTGCAATGATGTTAGCTGACTTAGGTGCTGATGTTATTGTCGTGCATCGCCCATCGTCATCTGTTCCTTCAATGCCTGAGCAAAATATAATTGATCGAGGCAAACGATCTATTGTTCTCGACCTTAAAAATAAAGATGATTTAACGAATATGAAAAAACTTATTGCGACTGCTGACGGTCTCATTGAGGGGTTTAGGCCTGGCGTGATGGAAGGGTTGGGTCTAGGGCCAGAGGTTATTCTTAAAAATCACCCAGGTTTGGTGTATGGGCGTATGACAGGTTGGGGACAAAATGGCCCTAAAGCTAAAGATGCAGGACACGATCTTAATTATATCGCTCTCTCAGGTGCTTTATGGTATGCCTCATCAGCCGGCACACCACCGTTTACTCCACCAACATTGGCAGGGGACATTGGGGGCGGTGCATTGTATTTAGTCGCAGGTATATTAGCAGGATTGTTAAGAGCACAAAGCACCGGTAAGGGAACAGTTATTGATGCAGCAATTGTCGATGGTTCAGCGCATATGATGAATCTATTAATGTCCACCCAAGCTGCAGGTTTACTCAGTCCAAACAGAGGAGAGAGTTTTCTTGACGGACCCCCATGGAGCCGATGTTATGCTTGTGCCGATGATGAGTGGATTTCTGTGCAATGTCTTGAACCAAAATTCTATGCTGTCTTTATAGAGAAACTAGACCTGAAGAATGACCCAGAATTTAACCAACAAATGGATCAATTACTTTGGCCTAAAATGACAGCAAGACTCGAACAACTCTTTTCTCAATTCCCTTTGAAACATTGGCAAGAGCTTTTTGAAAATTCTGACGCCTGCGTTGCTCCGGTTTATAGACCTCAAGAATCTAATAATCACCCGCATATTGCTGAGCGTGATATTTGGTTTAAAGTGAATCAAGAATTACAAGCCAGACCAGCCCCAAGATTTGATGATGAAATTCGAGAACCAAAGCCAAGTCCTCGAAGAGGTGAACATACACAAGAAATTTTAAACAGTATTTTGTAAGATTTGAGGGTAGTGAAATTGAAATGTTAAATCATATAGATAAAAAGAACAGACCAACAATGGTGGATATTTCTTCAAAGGAAACCACTAAAAGGTCTGCAACCGCAACCGCAAAGATCATTTTTCCTGAAGTGATCAAGGACCGTTTTAGAGACGGCGATTTGCAAACAAAAAAAGGCCCTGTGATTGATACCGCAATAATTGCCGGCACCATGGCAGTTAAGAAAACTCATGATCTGATTCCATTTTGTCACCCGCTAAATATTAATGCCTGTCATATCTCAATCGAGCCGGATGATAATCAGGATTTCATAATCACCTGTGAAGTGGACATAGAGCATAAAACAGGTGTTGAAATGGAAGCCTTAACAGGAGTATCAGTAGCAGCATTAACTGTTTATGACATGTGTAAATCTCTAAGTCATGAAATCGTTATCAGTGATATTTCTCTTCAAAGAAAAACAGGCGGCAAAACAGATATAGATATTTCTTAAAAGGACTAAATATCATGACACCACTTAATGGTTTAATCTTAACAGGGGGTTATAGCCGAAGAATGGGTCAAGATAAGGCTCTTATAAATTTAGAAGGAACCAGTTTACTTGATAGAACTTATAATCTATTAAACTCATTTATAGAACAGGTTTATGTTTCCATCAGAAGCGATCAAATTAATGAGGCCGAACGAGCTCAATACCCATTGATTATTGATCAGGTCAGTTATTCTGGTCCTATTGCTGGGATTTTATCTGCTGGAGATTTCAATCCTCATTCCGGTTGGTTAGTGGTGGCTTGCGATATGCCATTTCTTGATAGACAAACTATCGAACAACTGATTGAAGCCAGGAATCAAGAGACAACTGCAACCCTTTTTCAGTCCATAGACGGATCAGGTGTGGAACCCTTATGTGCAATCTATGAACCAAGATTTTTTACTGCCATTTCATCTGATTCGAAATTAATAGAAAATTCAAGTCCTCGTGAAACATTATCGAAAATGGATTTAGAGATTCTTAATCCATTGAATCCAGACGCATTATTTAGTGCGAATCTTTCAATTGAAGAGATAATTAATTGACTTAGATGATCATTCATTACTTGCATAATACTGTTCATTTCGATAATTTCTCGTTTATACATAACCATTTGAGCATTAATAATGAGTAAAGAATCAAAAATACCATCACGTGAAGATGCCGAAGAGGCAGTTAAAACCTTAATAAAATGGGCTGGTGATGACCCCAATAGAGAGGGGATGCTTGAAACACCTAAGCGTGTTGCTAAAGCCTATCGAGACTGGTTCAGTGGTTACGATGAGGATCCTCACGAGTTTTTGAATCGTACTTTTGAAGAAGTTGAAGATTACGATGAAATGGTGACTTTAAGAGGAATTGATTTTGAATCACATTGTGAGCATCACATTGCTTTGATTACAGGGAAGGCTTTTGTGGCTTATCTACCTAAGAATAAAGTCGTCGGAATTAGTAAATTAGCTCGAGTCGTTGACACTTATGCTCGACGTTTTCAAGTTCAGGAAAAAATGACTAAACAAATTGCCAACTCCATTGAAGAGGTTTTGCAACCTAAAGGGGTTGGTGTAGTTATTGTTGCTAGGCATGCTTGCATGACCACCCGGGGTGTTCACAAAAGTAATGTGGATATGGTAACCAGCACTATGACAGGTGGTTTTAGAACTAACGATGCTACTCGATTAGAATTTATGAATACCATAGGTAATATTACTGTAGAAGGCTGATGACTCACACAATCTCAACTTTTGAAAATTTGAAGGCATTGGAGGGGCAGGAAATAGGAATTTCTGAATGGTTTGATGTAACTCAAGAACAGATCAATCAATTTGCAGACGCCACAAATGATCATCAATGGATACATGTTGATGTTGATCGAGCTAAGAAGGAAATGCCAGGCTCTAAAACCATTGCTCATGGTTACTTAACACTTTCTATGGTGCCTGCTATGACAGCAACATTTATTGAGTTTGCTAATCTAGAGCGTGCTATTAACTATGGGGTTAATAAAGTTCGTTTTACCAATATGGTCCAAGTGGATAGCAAAATCCGTGCACGAGCCACAATCACAAGAGTTAGACAGCGATCAGGCGCAACTCAAGTGATCGGTGAAACCACTGTAGAAATACAAGGTCAAGAAAAACCCGCTTGTGTTGCTGAAACGGTTTCCTTTTATTATTTCAAATAGCTATGAAATCAAATAATTCTCTCGACACCACCATTGAACGGTTAGTTGAACTCATGGATCTTGAGGTCATTGAAGAGAATATTTTTAGAGGCGAAAGCCAAGATATTGGCAGCCCCCAAGTGTTTGGAGGGCAGGTCCTAGGTCAAGCATTAATGGCTGCTACAAGAACCATCGAGGGTCGATCGGTCCACTCTTTGCATGCTTATTTTTTAAGACGTGGAGATTTTGAAGCGCCCATAGTTTATGAGGTTGATCGTGCCAGAGATGGGGGGAGTTTTTCTAATCGAAGAATTATTGCAGTTCAACATGGTGAGCAAATATTCAATATGACAGCATCTTTTCAAAAACCTGAGGAGGGACTAGAGCATCAATCTAAAATGCCAGAAGTTCAAGGTCCTGATGAGCTAGAAGATTTAGTGGATCTGATAAAGCCTGAGTGGGTTGAGCAATTGCCTGCCCGAATTAAGAGAATGCTGACACGAGAACGTCCCTTTGAGGTCAAGCCAGTTGAAACACCTCATTTTTTGACCAATAAAACAACTGAACCGATTAAGCACAGTTGGATTAAAGCTAAAGGTGAAGTACCTCAGCATATTGGCTTGCATCAAGCACTTTTGGCTTATGTCTCAGATTATGATCTATTGACTACCGCCATACTGCCTCATGGCACTAATTTGATGCAGTCCCGTTTCCAGATGGCCAGCCTGGATCATGCCATGTGGTTTCATAAATCAATGTTAATTGATCAATGGATGTTGTTTGCTTATGAAAGCACTAGATCATCAGGAGCTCGAGGTTTTGCTAGAGCACAGATTTTCTCACAAGACGGACTGTTGATTGCTTCTACGTCCCAAGAAGGATTGATGCGAGTTAGACGCTAGAGAGCGATTTCATAAATCGTTTTCCGTTTTCAACATAAGCTTCAGAAGACATATTAATCATCATAATTTCTGCCTCTCTTAACTGACGGATCGATTTTGCTGGTGAGCCCATAATAAGAGTGTTTTCAGGGTATTCTTTTCCTTCCGTAATCAACGAATTAGCTCCAACTATGCTGTTTTTCCCAATCACTGCATGATTGAGTATTGTGGTGTTAATTCCAATAAGACAATTCTCAGAAATGGTGCAGCCATGAAGCATGACTTTGTGTCCTACTGTGACACCTTCACCAATATTTAATGGTGCTCCCAGGTCAGTGTGAAGTATAGACCCATCTTGAATATTGCTCTTTTTACCAATAATAATGGGGTCATTATCTCCTCTAATTACGACGTTAAACCAGACGCTTGCATCCTCTTCTAGTGTCACTTGACCAATTACTGTTGCATTTGGAGCAATGAAGTTAGTGTCATTAAATTTAGGCTTATGCTTATCAATTTGGAAAATCATTATTTCGCTATGCTACCTTGTTGGGCAATCATTTCAGTAGCTTTTTTGATAGCTTCTTCATTGCCAAGAAAATATTTAGAGGTAGGTTTAAGGTTCTCATTAAACTCATAGACTAGAGGAACACCTGTTGGGATATTAAGTGAAACAATGTCATGATCACTAATATTATCAATAATTTTTATCAGAGACCGCAAACTGTTTCCATGAGCAACAATTAAAACATTTTGATTGCCTAGGAGTGAAGGCAATATATTATCTTGCCAATAAGGTTTTACTCTGTTTAAAGTATCTTTTAGGCTCTCCGATCCTGGCAAGTTATCTATACCATCGTATTTTGTGTCAAATCTTGGGTGTGACTTATCATCTTCAGCCATAACCGGGGGAGGGGTATCATAACTTCTTCTCCATATTTGTACTTGATCCTCACCATATTGTTTAGCCACATCTGCTTTATGCAATCCTTGAAGTGCCCCATAGTGTCTTTCATTCAGTTCCCAAGAATTAATTACAGGAATCCAGGTCAGATTCATCTCTTCTAGGATAATGAACAGTGTCTTAGTTGCTCGCTTAAGTACGGAGGTGTAAGCGATATCAAAATTTAATTCAGCCTCTTTTAACTCTTTGCCTGCCTCTAGAGCTTCGTTTTGTCCTTGCTCAGTAAGATCAACATCCACCCATCCAGTGAATCTATTTTCTAAATTCCATTGACTTTGTCCATGCCTACAAAGAACGAGTTTACCTGCCACTTAGCTCTCTCCTTAACTATTGGGTTGGATTATAAATTATATGAGTTTGGATGTAATTAATCTTTTATCTCAACTATTAAAACAGGAATAATTAAGACTACAAGAATAGTTCGTAGTAAAATCTTTATATATATTTAATAAAACTGGATATAACACCAATAGGTAAAAACATTTGATCGATTTCAACTTTAAAAAGATTAAGATGAACAAGCTAGTCGTAATTCTTATGATGACAGTTTTGTCTCTCTCCGCATTAGCTGCAGACAAACATTTTGAGCGAAGTCAGCTCCCTCAACTAAATCAAGAGATACTTGACTCAAGTGATTACTCTTATGAAAAAATCACTGTACCCACTAAAGACATTATTCCTGTTCAAACACAGAGAGTTAGAGAGTTTAGAGTGCAAGACAAAGAGTGGCTATTAAATGATGAATACGGACCTTTGATTATTGATCGAGATAACTATCTCATAGACGGACATCATAGATTAGATGGAATTAAAGAGCTTCAAATAAAAAATGTAAGAGTATTGAGGGTCAATGCAAGTATTGAAGAAGTTGTTGAAGCATTTAACAAGTATCAAGATCATACTCCTACGTATGAACCTATTGTATCCACTCCAGATCAAAGAGATCTAATAACTGTAACTGAGTAGATGAAATGACTAGAGAATCTATGGAATTTGATGTGGTGGTGGTTGGCGCTGGACCGGCAGGCCTAAGTGCATCTATTCGTTTGATGCAGCTATCCAATGAAAATAACTTAGATTTGAGTGTCTGTTTACTAGAGAAAGGTTCTGAAATAGGGGCCCATATCATTTCTGGAGCTGTCATAGAGACTAGATCTTTAGATGAGTTGCTGCCTGATTGGGACGAGGGGAATAATTTTCTTCAAACCCCTGTAATTGATGACAAAATGCTTTTTTTAACTGGTGAAAATACAAGTATTTCTGTGCCTAAATTTTTAATGCCTAAAACCATGATGAATCATGGTAATCGAATTATCAGCTTAGGGTCTATGTGTCAGTACCTAGGAAGAGAAGCTGAGAATCTTGGAGTTAATGTTTTTCCTGGTTTTCCAGCAGTTGATCTCATTGAAGAAGAGGGAAAAATTGTAGGTGTTATCACGGGTGACATGGGTCTTGATAAGGATGGTAAACCTAAAGACGGTTATGAGATGGGTTATGAACTTCGTGCCAAGCAAACAATATTTTCTGAAGGCTGTCGAGGTAATTTGGGCAAACAGTTAATTAAACAATATTCTTTAGATGAAGATTCTGATCCGCAGCATTACGGTATTGGATTTAAAGAAGTTTGGAGCATAGACCCTGAAAAGCATTCAGAAGGCTTAGTAATGCATACTGCTGGCTTCCCTTTGGACAATAGCACTGAAGGAGGGGGTTTTATTTATCATGCTCCCAATCACCAAGTGTTTATTGGTTTAATTGTCTCACTTGATTACGCTAACCCCAATTTAAGCCCTTTTGAAGAGTTTCAGAGATGGAAGACACATTCAGAGGTTAAAGGATTACTAAAAGATGGTGAACGAATCTCATATGGAGCAAGAGCGCTTAATAAAGGCGGCATTCAGTCAATACCTAAACTTACTTTCCCTGGTGGGGTGATGATTGGTTGCGATGCTGGGTTCATGAATGGAGCTAAAATTAAAGGCACCCATACAGCCATGAAAACAGGCATTATTGCAGCTGAAACATATGTACAATCAATTGAAAATGAAACTCGAAGTGATCAAATGGATCATTTTGAAGATCACTTAAAACAGTCTTGGGTATTTGATGAGTTACATCGAGCCAGAAATTTTTCACCTTTTCAGAAAAAGTTTGGTTTATTGCTGGGTTCTATTTTTATCTGGATTGATCAGAATTTATTTTCAGGGAAACTTCCTTTTACTCTATCAGCAAAAGGTGAGGATTATGCTAAATTGTCGCCCTTTAATAAGGCTGCAAAAAAGGATTATCCAAAACCAGATAATATCGTCACTTTTGATCGTACTTCTTCAATTTATTTATCCGGAGTTAATCATGAAGAAGATCAACCGTGCCATCTTCATTTAAACGACCCGACCATACCAATCCAGAAAAATTTACCTGAATTTGGCGAGCCCGCAAGACTGTATTGTCCTGCCGGTGTTTATGAGGTTCTTGAATCTGAATCAGGAACCCCGTATTTTCAGATCAATGCTCAAAATTGTATTCATTGTAAAACTTGTGATATCAAAGACCCATCACAGAATATAGACTGGCGTTGCCCTGAGGGAACAGGCGGCCCAAATTATACCGATATGTGAAGGTAATTTTAGTGATTAAAAGAATTATACCCAAACAAGCAAACAATAATTACTCAGGATCTCCCATAGCTTTTTACGGCATGATTTTATTTATGTTGTTGATGATATTTAGTGCTTATATGCATTTTCTCCAACCTCAATATGCTGCCAACGAAATAGCAAATATTATTGTTTTTGAATCAGTTCCTGACCCCAATCACATTATCTATATGGCTTTTTCTCTGTGGGGCTTGCAACAAGTGAGCTTTGTTATACTCAATGTTATTATACTTTTTTCGTATCGTAATCTGATCCCATTGATGTATATATTATGGATATTTACTTGGTTAATGAGGCCCTTAGTCGTATCACAGCTATACCCATTAACCTCTGAATTCACCTCAGGAATCACTCCAGGGAAAGCTGGATTACCATTTATACTTTCCTATTTGCTCGTGATGTTGATAATGTCACTTAGACAACCTAAAGACAAAGCGCTTTAATTTAATGCCTCTATCTGATAACTTGCCTTGATATTTAAAGATTGCAAATGAATCAATAATTAGAATATGTACCGAGCCATAAAGAAATATTTTTCATTGTCTCTATTCTTAGTGATAGTTATTACTTTGGTGCACCCCATAAGATCAATTTCTCAAGAGAATAATATTGAAGATATAGTGCTCCAAGATCCTGTGGAGATCTTAGGCGACAGTTTATTTGTTCAAAATGACAGCACTATTGACTCAAAGGGTTCACAAGAAAAAATTACTGATTTATCAATTGAGACCCAGGAATTATTAGGTGAATATCGTTTGGTGCTTCAACAGATTGATCGTTTGATAGCCTACAATGATTATGTTCAACGTTTAATCACAGACCAAGAAGAACAGATTATAGATATTAATCGTCAGCTCCAAGAATTTGCTTTAATAGAACGAGGTATCGTGCCGTTAATGTTAGAAAGCATTGAAACTTTGGATCGTTTTATTGATCTTGATGTTCCATTTTTGCTTGAAGAAAGAAAGGACAGGGTTAACCGACTCAGAGTTATTATGAATGAATCTGATATCACTGTTTCTGAGAAATTTAGACAAATCATGGACGCCTACCAGATTGAAACAAGTTTTGGTTCCGATATTGAGGCTTACACAGGATTCTTAGAAATTGACGGTGAAAATAGACAAGTTGACTTCTTAAGAATTGGAAGAACATCGCTAACATATCAAACACCTGACCAGAATCAGACGGGATTTTGGAACAAACAAACAAAAGAATGGGAAGATTTACCTCGTAAATATACTGACTATGTTAAAGAAGGTTTGAGAATAGCTAAGAAACAAATCACACCTGATCTTATTCAATTGCCAGTTGAGGCTCCAAAGGTAATGCAATGAGTAAAGTGATAATAAAAAATACTTTTCTATCAGTCATTGTGTTGTTAATCAGCTTTGAAGTTTTCGCTCAAGAAGGCAATGAATCAATAGAGGAGGGTCTTGACCCGGTTTTATTGGAGAAGTTGAAGAATATTGAAACAATGGAAAAACTCCTAGAAATCACTAAAACCGATAGCATTACGACGGGGATGATTAATGAAGAAAGAGAGGAAAAATTCTTAAGTGCCAGAAACAGACAACGTGAATTATTAGAACAGGCAAAGATTAGACTCAATCAAGAAGAAGAACGCAGTGTGCGCTTACAACAAGAATTTGAGGACAATGAAAAAGTTCTCGAAGATATTGGAGAGACACTACGAATAAGAATTGGTAATTTTGGAGAACTATTTGGCGTTGTTAGACAAGTTGCTGGTGAGGCGATAGCCACAGTTAAGAATTCATTGGTGTCTATTCAATACCCTGGAAGGGAAGGCTCATTAGCTGCATTAGCAGAAACCAGAAATTTACCTAGCATTGATCAGATGAAGGGTTTAATTGTCACTATGCTTGAAGAAATGACTAAATCAGGCAATGTCGAGCGATTTAACAGTCAAGTAATTCTCCCAGGCGGTTCTATCTCAGATGCTGAGGTTGTAAGAGTTGGCGTATTTAATGCCATCACTGAGAACTTTTTTCTTAAATTTATTCCTGAAACTCAATCACTACAAGTCTTAGCACGACAACCCGCAAGACGCTTTAGATCTTTAGCTGATGATCTTTTTGACCTTGAAGATGGTTACACAACCATGGCTGTTGATCCAAGCAGAGGACAAATCTTAGGTCTCCTGATCCAAGCTCCTGGGATAGGAGAACGGATAAATCAGGGAGGTGTGGTTGGTTACTTTATTATTTTTATTGGGTTACTGGGTTTAATGTTATCTGGATGGAGATTGAAGCTCCTTAAAGACGAAGGGGATGCCATTAATCGTCAGCTAAAATCTGACCAAGCTTCTGATGATAATGCTTTGGGTCGAATACTTTCAGTGTTTAATCAAAATCAAGATATTGATCCTGAATCTTTAGAATTAAAAATCGATGAAGCTATTTTAAGAGAAGTACCAAAATTAGAAAAATTCCATAGCATTATTAAGGTATTTGCTGCGGTCGCTCCTTTACTAGGTCTCTTGGGTACTGTCGTGGGCATGATTGTTACTTTCCAAGCTCTCACTCTCTTTGGAACTGGTGACCCTAAACTGATGGCCGGCGGCATATCACAAGCACTTGTGACCACAATGCTCGGTCTAATAGTCGCTATCCCTCTGGTTTTCTTACACAGTGTTTTGACCAGCTGGAGTGGCTCCTTGATTGAAATTATAGAAGAGCAAAGCGCCGGATTGATTGCTAGGAATGCCGGCAATAAATAGTCTTGTTTTATGTCGTTTTTGAAGAACTTTTTAATTTGGTTTGAGGGTCAATCCATAGGCAGGGAAACCACAATAATTTTAGCAATCTTTTCATTAGTTGGGGCGAGTCTTCTTTGGTTAATATTGCCAGAGATAAGAGATTTTTTTGAAGCAGGAGGGCCTGTTCTTTGGGGCATCCTTGTGGTTACCACTATTATGTGGACATTGATTATTGAACGATTCTGGTTTTTTCAGTTCTTATTACCTGTTCGAAGACACCAAGCTATTAGTGAATGGGAAGCAATAGACAATAAAAGCAATTGGTTTTCTAGGCGAATTCGTGATCAGATTATTTCTCAAGTATCTGTTGATACTAAGAAGTTCTTATTAACAATTGAAACCATGATGCAGATTTTGCCACTGCTAGGACTTTTAGGCACAGTTGTGGGCATGATCAAGGTCTTTGATGTGATGACTTTTTTTGGGACTGGCAATGCAAGATTAATGGCGAGTGGAGTATCGCAAGCCACAATACCAACGATGGCAGGTTTAGTTGCAGCCATATCAGGGTTATATATAGCTAATTTACTGAAAAGAAAAGCTGACGATGAAGTTTCAAGAGTTGCCGATCAATTAGTAATCGAATAATTTTAAGATGAGAAGAAGATTTAAGAAAACACGTGAAGAAAGTGAAATTAATATCACGCCGATGCTTGATATTGTGTTCATTATGTTAATTTTTTTTATAGTGACCACCTCATTTGTTAAAGAGATTTCTATTGATGTCAATCGCCCTACAAAATCACCGATAAAAGAACAAAAAAAATCTGAAGTAATTTCTGTGAGGATATCAGCAGAAGGACAGATTTTTGTTCAAGATCGTTTAATAACAATAGATGCGGTAAGAGCTAATGTAGAATCTTATTTGGCACTAAAACCCCAAGCGTCTGTCGTGGTGGTTTCAGATCGAGAAGCAGATGCAGGTTTTTTGGTCAGAGTAATTGATCAATCTAGATTAGCTGGGGCCAGGAATGTGTCATTAGCAGCCAAGAAATAATTTTATGATTAGAAGAAGAAATAGGGAAGAAGAAGATAGTGAAATTAATATCACACCGATGATGGATATTGTGTTCATCATGTTAATTTTTTTTATAGTGACCACTTCTTTCATTAAGGAAACTGGCATTAACCCTAATCGACCAGAAGCTGAAACTGCAGCCAGAGCAGAATTAGGAAATATTCTCATCGCAGTGTCACCTAGTGATCAAATATGGATGAATAAGAATCAGATCCAATTGGAATCAGTGCGTATATTAATGGAATCAGCCCACGCTGAAAATCCAGAAAGCAGCGTTGTTATTGTGGCTGATGAACTCGCTTCCACAGGCTTAATTATTGATATTATGGACCAAATTAGACTCAGTGGTATTTCAAAAGTGTCTCTCTCAGCTAAGGAAAAGTAAACGTGAACGACCTAACAATGAACTTGAAACCCGAGGTTAGGTATCTGAGTGCTTTGTTGCTTGGAATGATTGTTACATCAGGTTTATTCTTTCTAATGCAAGCCTTGATTGACTCAGGTGAGCAGGGCTTTGGTTCATCTTCTGAGGGCCAAATGATGGAATTTATTCGGATCAAAGACGATGAAAACTTAAGTTTCAAAGACAGGAGAAAACCGATTAAACCAAAGCCACCAAAAGAACCTCCGCCTCCACCAAAATTGGTCGTCCAAAAGCAAGTGAAACCAACGATGAATAAAGTCAAAATTGAGATACCAGATATTGATCTTCCAAGCATAGCTGGAGGAGGTCCTTTTTTAGGTAATTGGGAAGGAAACCCGCTTGCCGAGGGAGATGTTTTACCAATTGTACGAATTAATCCGCAATGGCCTAGAAAAGCTTTGGTTGAAGGCATAGAAGGGTATGTTGTAGTTGAAGTATTGATCGGTGTTGATGGCTCAGTCAGAGGAGTGGTTGTGATTGAATCTATGCCGAAGAGACTATTTGATAGAAATGTAATACGAGCTGTTCTCAAATGGAAATTTAAACCAAGAATAATGAATGGTGTCCCTGTTGAGAGAAAAGCTATTCAGAAGTTAGATTTTAATCTTGATCAATAACATGAAGACTAAAAGAATACATAATAATCTACTCAAGCTTTGGCTAACTTTGCTAGTGCTTTTTCCTCAATATTCAATTTCTGAGAGCTTGCCCAAGTATCACCCATTAAAAGAAGAAAGGGTTGCTATAGAGCGCTCAAACGCAGCACCCCAAATGTCTTACAACGTCAATAAAAAGTTTGAAGGGGTGGCTGACCGTTTTGGTAACAGCGATCTTGAAGGTGCCATGAAGAATTTAAAAACCATGTTAGATTGGAATTTATCTAAATATGAGAAAGCTGTGGTCTATCAGTTCATGGGGTTTGTCTATGTTCAACAAAATGATGTGGATTCGGCTATAGAGGTATTCAAGAAATGTGTTGATTACAATATTCTTTCAAACAGCCAACATCAAGGGACTGTGTTTAATCTAGCAAGCCTTTATGGATCCCAAGAAAAATGGGATCTTGCAATTGATTTTTTGATGCAATTTTTTAAATATGAACAAGACCCTGCTGCTGAGTCATACATCATGGCAGGCATAGCCTATTTCCAAAAAGGTGAACCTCTCAAAGCATTGCCTTATATTCATATTGCCAATCAAAAATCAGAAAAACCAAAGGAAACATGGTTGCAATTGGAGCTTGCTATTCTATTTATTAACCAACGTTATGAAGAGGCTGTTGGGATCGTCAAGCAATTAGCGACCTATTGGCCCGACAAAGAACAATATTGGGAAACAATGGCTGGTGCTTATTTGGAAATGCAAAAAGACACAGATGCCCTTGCAGCATTAAATTTAGGCTATAAAAATAACGCTATTAATAAAGAGGAAACTTTAGAAAATCTTGCCAGACTGAGCTTATTTCTGGAAATACCGTATCAGGCAGCTGAGATTATGCAGAACAACATGGCTTCAGGTTTGGTTGAAAAAAATGAGGAAAATCTTAGATTACTCCTTGGAGCATGGACTTCTGCCAGAGAATTTGATCAAGCCATTGAGATTATAGATACCCTAGCCTTAATGTTAAAAGACGGAACCTTATACATTCAAAAAGCCATGTTACTTAATGAGAAAGGGGATTGGTCTGGCATTAAAGACGCAGTAGACATGGCTCTTGAAGATCAGGAGCTTGAAAACCCCGGAGATGTTTATATTTTGAGAGGCATGGCACACGCTGAACTTGGTGAGTTTGATGAAGCCATTGATTCTTTTACCCAAGCAATTGAAGTTGGAACTGACGGCAATAAAAAAAATGCAGAGGCTTGGATAGAGTATGTTTCAGATCGCCGAGGCAGTTAGTTTAAGAAAAAGACCGATGATTTAAGTCGGGCTCATCCAGGCTACTTAATATCATTTCTCTTGAGGCATCTGATACTTCTTGAGCTTTAATTGAATCATCTGTTGTATAAATTGGAGCATGTATTTTAACTGATAAGGTGACTTTCTTTGGCAACCAACTTTCAGAGGTGAGCAACTCTCTAGTCCCATTGAGTGTTACTGGAATTACAGGAACTTGATTCTTTATTGCTGTGAGAAATGCACCTTTTTTAAATTTTAAAAGACCTTCTTCTTTCAAAAATGTTGCTTCAGGAAAAAAGATAATGGAATCTTTATCTTTATTGCTTTGCATGATTTTCTTAAAATCATTAGCCCCTTGTTTGGCATCCCTTCTGTCCACCAAATGTGTGCCCATTTTTTCTAATACATATTTAGCAAAAGGGACATATTTCAGCTCTTTCTTAGCAACATAAGCATAGTGAGGTGGTAAAGCAGCCTGAAGAATCATTGGATCAGTGTAACTGGCATGATTAGCAACCAGCACTGACGGTTCATCGACTAAATTCTCGGAGCCTTCGACTATTAATTCGATGCCAATTAACTTAATAATCGCAGCCGAACAATTCTTAGCTAGTTTTCTTGTGGACGCAATAGTTCGAGTAAAAGGAAAACAACAGACCATCACCAAGAGAATGATAGAAAAAACGAACCAAGCCCAAGAGCCAAATAAATATATAGAAACACTTTTCATGGTTTTTCTTATATTGTGTATATTAAACTCAACATAATACACAAATCTGATCAATGAAAACATCTGAGGATAATAATTGTAGTTCAAACCTGATCATAGACCAGTTCATAGATTCTATTTGGCTTGAGCAAGGATTGTCCAAGGCCACTCTCAGTGCTTATCGATCAGATTTAAACGTTTTGAACCAATGGGCAGAGAAAAAGCAATTAACAATTGACAACATTTCACGTGCTGATTTACTTGACTTTATTGCCCATAAAGCAAATTCAGGATGCAGCAGTAGAACCTCAGCTAGGATGTTATCTTCCTATAGAAGATTTTATGGTTATCTTTTTCAACAAGAAATAATTTCAAGGAATCCCACTGAAAAGATTTCCATGCCAAAGATTGGGAAATCCTTGCCGAAACTTTTATCAGAAGAGCAGGTTATTCGCTTAATAAAGGCACCGAATACCAAGAAACCATTGGGCTTTAGGGATAGGGTGATGTTGGAGATACTCTATGCAACTGGGTTGAGAGTGTCAGAATTAGTAACCTTAAAACAAGGCGATCTAAACCTTAATCAAGGTTATATAAGAGTTATGGGTAAGGGCAGTAAAGAACGACTAGTGCCCATGGGATCAATTGCAAAACGTTGGCTTAAGAAATATTTAAACGGTCCAATCATTGAAATCTTAGGAGAGCGGCAATCCGATCATTTATTCCCAACAAGAACCTCAGAGTCCATTTCAAGACAAGCGTTTTGGCAGATGATTAAAAAATATTCCAAGAAAGTTAGTATTGATAGTGATTTATCTCCTCATAGTCTCCGACATGCTTTTGCTACGCATTTAATAAATCATGGAGCTGATCTCAGAGTTGTTCAAATGTTATTAGGGCACAGCGATCTATCAACAACTCAGATCTACACTCATATTGCACAACATCGTTTAAAAGATCTTCATCAAAAACATCACCCAAGAGGCTAGGGTTTTTGTAAACTAATACAATGAAAAAAATAATTACAGTCCTGACGGTGCTGATTCTTATTACAGGCCATGGAAACCTCAAATCTGATGAATCTAATTCTCCTGAATCAAAAGCAGATTATAAGGTTTCAACCGATTCAAGAATTGAAGAAATTGTAACAGACTTATTGGACTTTTTTCCCGAAGGCACCAAGGTCAATCTTAAGTCATCACCCATGGAAGGTCTCTATGCTGTTCATATTGGTTC
Source organism: uncultured Woeseia sp. (assembly GCA_964416745.1). Classification (GTDB taxonomy): domain Bacteria; phylum Pseudomonadota; class Gammaproteobacteria; order Steroidobacterales; family UBA11654; genus CACPJA01. The sequence goes on along the minus strand of CAYQEV010000011.1, from coordinate 21,120 downwards.
GCAGGTTTTTTATATAAGTGATGATGGAAGATTCTTGCTTAGTGGGGATATTTACAACACTCAAACCAGTGAAAATATAACTGATACCGAACGTAAAATTGCTCGCATAGAATTTTTAAGTGAACTTGATTCAAGTTCAATGATCACTTTTTCTCCTATTGAATCTCAACACTCGGTAACTGTATTTACCGACATTGACTGTGGTTATTGTAGGAAATTCCATCAACAGATTGATGCAGTGATGAAAGAAGGGATTGAGGTTCGTTATGTATTTTTTCCCAGAAGCGGTCCAGATACTGAAAGTTGGTATAAAGCCCAAGAAGTTTGGTGTAGTGCCGATCAACTACAAGCAATTACTCTAGCTAAAGAAGGCAAGAGCCTTAACAGTCAAATGTGCTCTAATGACCCAGTGCAACAGCATTATGATCTGGGCAGGATGTTTAATGTTCAGGGCACACCCACAATGGTTACTGATGCAGGAGAGGTAATTGTTGGTTATTTGTCTGCTGCTGATTTAAAAGACAGATTAGACGGCAAATAGTTCTAGGATTTATTTCTCAAGATATTTTATCTTGTTTTTTACCTCTCTCCATTCATCTGCATCTGGAGGCGGCTCTGGTGCATGAGAAATGACTGGCCATTTCTCACTAAGTTCTACATTTAAATCGTAGAAGATTTCTTGACCTTCAGGGATTTCATCATCAGCAAAAATTGCATCAACCGGACACTCAGGTTCACATAAAGCGCAATCTATGCATTCGTCAGGGTTGATCACCAACATGTTTGGACCTTCATGAAAACAATCAACAGGGCAGACTTCAACACAATCGCCTAGTTTGCACTTAATACAGTTTTCTCCTACTAAAAAGGTCATGGTTTTATTCCTTCATCTCTAAGTTGTGTTGTTATTCAATTGTTTTATATATTGGTTCAAAATCGTTTTTCTCTTTTTCAATCTGTGCCTTAAGGGCTATTTTACCTGTTTTAAACGCCATTTCATCCCAAGGAATATCATCTAAGGAAAACATTTTTACATCGAGTGATTCCACACCTGGTCCAAAACTATTATCTGTTAGTCCAGCTCTAAAGAAAATATGCACTTGATTGGCATGCACCACATCCACAATTGCTAACATTGGACCAAGCAAAGGTGTGAACAAGGCTTCTTCTTGAGATTCTCTGATGGCACCTTCTGCTAAGCTTTCTCCGTTCTCTAGAAAGCCAGCTGGTAAAGTCCAAAAATTCTTTCTTGGTTCTATAGCCCTTAGACATAATAGAACTTCATTGTTATGAATGGGCACAGTTCCAACAACAATTTTTGGATTTTCATAGTGAATAAATTCACAAGCAGTGCACACAAATCTAAGGTTTGTATCACCGTTTGGGATAACTGACTGAACCGTGCCGCCGCATTGATTACAATATTTCATAATATTTTCTTCTTTATGCCGGGAGAGAGACTCGAACTCTCACGGGTTTAACCCCACCGGATTTTGAATCCGGCGCGTCTACCAATTCCGCCACCCCGGCTTAATATTAATGAAGAATACATTGAGTTCAAGATGCAGTCTATCAATCTTTATGCCTTAAACCGATTATTCTAATTCTTATAATTCAGTACAATGTTTGCATGAAAACCAGTGATTTTAATTTTCATTTACCAGAACATCTTATAGCGCAGAATCCAATTGATGATCGTGATGCAAGCCGATTACTTCATCTGAGCGGAAGCAATTTTACTGACCGGACTTTTTCTGATTTACCAAAGCTTTTGAACAACGGTGATTTGCTGATATTAAATAATACTAAAGTGATGCCAGCCCGGCTCCATGGAGTAAAAACCTCAGGTGGAAAAATTGAGATTCTGATTGAGAGAGTGATTGACGAGTTTTCTTTCTTCGCACAAGTAAAATTTAGTGGCAAATTAAGAGCTGATAATGAATTACTTATTAGTAATACGATAAGAATGAAAGTCATTGATCGAGAAAAAGGTTTTTTTCTCATTCGCTCAGATGAACCTATCCATGAAGTAATGAGTGCTCAAGGCCAAATACCGCTTCCTCCCTACATTAAGAGAGATCCAAATATAAAAGACACTCAGCGTTATCAAACTGTGTTTGCTAGTGAACGAGGTGCTGTGGCTGCACCTACAGCTGGTTTACATTTCACTGAGACCGTTTTTAGTGAATTAAGACAGCGCGGTATTGATATAGGTTTTCTTACATTGCATGTGGGTGCTGGAACTTTTATGCCACTCAGAGAAGAGCAGATTCTTGAAAAAAAATTACACCAAGAATATTTTTCGGTTAGTAGTTCGCTGTGTCATCAGATTAAACAAGCACATCTGAAATCAGGTCGTATTATTGCAGTTGGCACCACTGTCACACGAGCGCTTGAATCACTAATGATGTCTGGTGGTCTTAGAGATTACAAAGGCTTCACAGATATTTTTATAACTCCAGGGTTCGAGTTCAAAATCGTTGATGCCATGATCACAAATTTTCACCTACCAGCGTCTTCACTGATGATGTTAGTTTCTGCTTTTTTGAATAAAGAAACCATTCTAAAATCATACGACCATGCAATTGAGAAAGGTTATCATTTTTATAGTTATGGGGACGTTATGTACATAGAAGGAAAATAACTATTATGCGTTTTGAATTATTACAACAAGACGACAAAAGTCGATTAGGAAAACTCCAATTTTTAAGGGGTGAAATACAAACCCCCGTTTTTATGCCTGTGGGAACCTATGGCACAGTTAAAACCATGACGCCAGATGATTTAGAAAGCTTGGGAGCAGAAATAATTTTATCCAATACATATCATCTCATGATTCGTCCAGGTGAAGAGGTAATCTCTTCACATCAAGGTTTGCATAATTTTATGGCTTGGGACCGACCTATTTTGACTGATTCCGGTGGTTATCAAATTTGGAGTCTGTCTAAAAAGAGAACCATCAATGATGATTTTGTTGAATTTGATTCTCCTGTGAACGGAGACATGATTCGACTAACTCCGGAAATCGCTATGCGAATTCAGAAAAATTTAGGGAGTGATATTCAAATGGTCTTGGATGAATGCACTCATTACCCAGCCACTAAAGATGAAGCGTATGTATCAATGAAACGATCTGAGAAATGGGCTGAGAGAAGTTTTCAAGCTTACGAAGATCTAAAAGGTGATTCTGACAGCGCAATCTTTGGGATTATTCAAGGGGGTATGTACAGTGATTTAAGATTAGAAAACTTAGATTTTCTTGCATCAATTGATTTTGATGGCATGGCAATTGGTGGTTTATCTGTGGGTGAACCCTTAGATGAACGTATGGAGGTGCTTGAAACTCTTTTACCAGGAATGGTTCAACATAAGCCTCGATATTTAATGGGGTTAGGAACACCTATAGATATCATAAAAGCGGTTGAGGTCGGTGTTGATATGTTTGATTGTGTGATTCCCACACGGCATGCTAGAAACGGTCAAATTTATACTCATTCAGGAGTCTTAAGAATAAGGAATGCTCAATACAAGAATGATATCAAACCGTTCGATGAGGAATGCAGTTGTTATAGCTGTAAAAATTTTTCTAGGGCCTATGTGAGGCATTTATTTAACTGTAATGAAATCTTAGGCGCAAGATTAGCAACCGTTCATAATTTATATTTTTATTTAGGTTTAATGGAGAATATTAGAGAGTCAATTAGCAAGAATTGCTTTAAAGAATTTGCAAAAAGTTTCATAGAGAATTATCAGCAATAATTACTTCTGTGTCATAATTGCACATCTAATTTTTCTCAAGGGTGTGAAATGAGTATATTTTTCGAAAATGCTTGGGCACAAGGTGGTGCAACTGGAGGGGATTCTTTCTTAAGTTTTCTCCCTCTCATTATTATTTTTGTGGTTTTTTATTTTTTGCTGATCAGACCTCAATCTAAGAAACAGAAGGAACACCAAGAAATGATCTCTTCGTTGGAGGTAGGCAATGAAGTTGTGACTGCCGGCGGTGTTTTGGGGAAGATTAAAGAAATTAATGAACAATACGTTCAATTACAAATATCCGAAAATGTCATTATCAAAGTTCAGAGACACACCATTGGGGCTTTAATGCCAAAAGGCACTATCAAGAAAGGCTAGTTTTTATGAATCATTATCCATTATGGAAAAATGCTATTGTAGTCGTTGTCATTCTTCTCGGCACTTTATTTGCTTTGCCTAATTTTTATGGCGAGGATCCAGCTTTGATTGTTTCAAAAGAGAACGGCGAAGTTTTTTCTAACGCAGAGTTAAAGGATGTTGAGAACTTTCTTGCTAGCAAAGAGGCTTCTGTTACATCGATTAGAAATAAAAAAGGTGATCTTCTAATTCGCTTTCCAGATGTAGAAAATCAAATTGCTGCCAGTAGCAATATCCGATCTTATCTCGGGCGATTTTCCACAGTCGCCTTAACCTTTGCTCCAAGAATGCCAGAATGGATTCAGCAACTTGATCTTAATCCGATGAGCCTAGGATTGGATCTCAGGGGTGGGGTGTATTTTAAATTTGAAGTTGATCTTGATGCTGCGATTCAGCAAAGACTTGATCAGTACATAACGGATATCAATAAATCATTAATTGATCAACGCATTAGACGAGCTATTAGAAAAGAAGGTAATACTCTAAGGGTAGAATTATCGAATCCAGAGGATTTTAACCAAGCAAGACGATCCATAAGGGAAATTGATAACTTACTAGATGTTACCAATGCATCAACAGCTGCTCAAACAGTGATTCTGGTAAACATGACAGACGATATGCTTAAGCAAAGACGAGATTTTGCTATTCAGCAAAATATTTTGACCATGAGAAACCGAGTGAACGAGCTAGGCGTTGCTGAACCCATAGTTCAGCGCCAAGGCCTTGATCGAATTGTTGTTCAATTACCTGGCGTTCAAGATCCAACACAAGCAGAACGAATACTTGGAGCTACTGCAACACTAGAGTTTCGTTTAGTTTGTGAGAATGAAAATGCTTTTGAAGCGGAAGAAAAAGGCCGTGCACCGATAGGGTGCGATCTTTTTGAAGACCGAACTGGCAATCCTGTCCTCCTGAAAAAGAAAGCCATCGTTACAGGTAACCAATTAATCGATGCTTCACAATCATTTTCTCAAGGTCGACCCGCAGTCTCTATTCGCTTAGACGGCAAAGGTTCAAAATCCATGTTAGAGACCACTAAAAGGAATTTGAACAAACCCATGGCTGTGTTGTTTGTTCAACAACGCCAAGAAACCATAGAAGAGAATGGGAATTTTATTAATCGATCAGTGCTGGATAAAGAGGTAATCAATATTGCAACCATCAGAGGGGTATTCAGCAGTCAATTTGAAATCACAGGGTTAACTACATTCGAGGCTAAAGATCTAGCGATATTGCTCAGGGCTGGAGCACTTGCAGCACCAATATTTAAGGTGGAAGAAAAAACGATAGGACCTAGCTTGGGTCAAGATAATATTGATAAAGGATTTGCAGCTATTGTCACCGGACTGATTCTGATTGTGATTTTTATGACTCTGTATTACAAAGGCTTTGGATTGATAGCAAATCTAGGTCTAGTGGTTAATATGACCTTACTGGTTGCTCTACTGTCACTTTTACAAGCCTCTCTAACCTTGCCGGGTATTGCAGGTATTGTTTTGACTGTGGGAATGGCTGTTGATGCTAATGTGCTTATTTTTGAGAGAATCAGAGAAGAATTACGCAATGGTAATTCACCCCAAGCCAGTATTACTGCAGGATACCAAAAAGCTTTTGCAACCATCACAGATGCCAATATCACCACTTTAATTGCAGCCTTGGTTTTGTTCACTTTTGGAACGGGACCAATTAAAGGGTTTGCCGTCACTTTATCTTTGGGTATTTTAACTTCACTGTTTACTGCAATTATTGCTTCTAGAGCAGTTGTTAATTGGGTCTATGGACGAAGGACCATTAAGAAATTAAGGATCTAGTATGTTGAATTTTAAGAAGACAATTAATTTCCTATCAGTTCGTCGGATAACGACGACTCTCTCAATTACATTAATGATCTTTTCATTGGTTTCCATCATCACAAAAGGACTGAATCCAGGTATTGATTTTACCGGTGGGTTCCAAATTGAAATTAGTTATCAGCAACCACCAGAAATCGAAGACATCCGTAATAATCTCTCATCGGCTGGCTTCAATGATGCGATAGTACAAAATTCTGGATCAGCCACAGACATAATGATTAGAATTGCACCAAGAGAAGGGCTCGATAGCAGAACCGTTGGTAAACTTATTATCGAGAACCTCAGCCAGTCCTCTAATTCTGCAGAGCTCATGAGTTCTGAGTATGTCAGTGCTCAAGTGGGGGAGGAGCTTACTGAGCAGGGTGGTCTCGCTATGATTTTTGCTTTGATTATGATCATGATTTATATTGTGTTTCGTTTTCAGTGGAAATTTTCTATTGGGGCTGTCATGGCTTTAATCCATGATGTTTTAATCACTGTAGGCGTGTTCTCATTTTTTCAAATTACCTTTGATTTAGCTGTTCTGGCAGCAATCCTAGCTGTGGTTGGTTATTCATTAAATGACACCATTGTTATTTTTGATCGAATTAGAGAAAATTTTCGTTCCATGAGACGTGCTGAGACACTCGATATTCTTAACACATCCATCACTCAAACAATTAGTCGGACAATGATCACCAGTTCCACAACTCTAATGGTTTTATTAGCTCTTTTCATTATGGGTGGCCAGTCTCTCGAGGGGTTTTCTTTGGCCTTAATTATTGGCGTATTGATTGGTACCTATTCTTCTATTTTTATTGCCTCAACTTCAATCTTTTATCTGGATATATCAACATCTGATTTGTTGCCTAGTAAACGAGAGGAAGTTGATGATGGAATGCCCTAGGGCTTTTTTTAGAATAGTTTTTCTAATCTGTTGTCATATTTTGAAACAATTTCCTTCATGGCATCAAAAATCTTTGGAGTTCCACATAATAGACTGCCACTATCAACTGGGTCTTGACCAGGGATAAGATTTTCAACCAATCCACCGGCCTCTTGTATGAGTAAAACACCGGCAGCAACATCCCACGGTTTCAGGCCAAATTCCCAGAACCCATCATAACGACCGGCAGCAACATAAGCTAAGTCAAGAGCAGCAGAGCCTGGTCTTCTGATAGCACCTACAATTTTTGTGAAGTCAGTAAAAATATCTAAATACACTTCAAGCCAATCCGATTGATCTCTATAAGGAAAACCTGTTCCTAGTAAGCTACCCTCGAGTGTCGTTTGTTTACTGACTCTAATTCTTCTGCCATCAAGCAGGCTCCCCATGCCTCTAATGGCTGTAAACAATTCTTGCCTGGATGGATCATAGATTACAGCTAGCTCAAGTCGTCCCTTGATTTTTAAAGCAATAGACACACAGTAAACAGGAAATCCATGAATATAATTTGTGGTGCCATCAATGGGATCAATAATCCATAAAAAGTCTGATTCGTCTCCTTGGAGACCATGTTCTTCGCCCAGAATGGTGTGATCAGAGTAACGACCACTTATAATTTCTATAATGGCTTTTTCTGCTTCTTCATCAACATAGGTTACAAACTCATTATAAGCTTTGGTTTTGATATCACTGGTGTTCACTCGATTAAAATTAATCTGAGCAATATCGCCGGCTTTTCTTGCAGCTTCTACGGCAGTGTTTAAAAATGCTTGCATGTTAAAATCTCTATCATGAATCAATAACTCATTGGAATATGTGTAGAATAACAAAACTTTTTGATCAAATGTTTTACTTTGTTTGTAATTGGTGAAGATTATTTTGAATAAGAATATACAGTTTGTACTTGTTGAACCCTCACATCCTGGCAATATCGGAGCTGTGGCGAGGGCAATTAGCACTATGGGATATGACCAACTTGCTTTGGTTAAACCGAAGGAGCATCCACATCCTGAATCCAGAGCTCGGTCTTCCTCTGCGTTAGACGTGTTGTTAAATGCAGGTGTTTATGATGAATTGGAAGATGCCGTTGGGGATTCTGGGTATGTTATTGGTACCACAGCACGAAATCGAAGAATCAGTGTGCCCGTGTCCTCAATAGGAGACATGGCTCATGATATTGTAAGCAAAGCAGAGCATCAGAAAATCTCTATTATCTTTGGCCCTGAAACCTCAGGGCTGAGCAATGAAGACATTGATCGATGCAATCATCTGGCCTATATCCCGTCGAGTGAAGAATACCCTTCACTTAATTTATCCATGGCTGTTCAAGTTGTTGCCTATGAGTTAAAAATGGCTGAAGCCATTGACATTAAAGAAACTGCAGAAAGAAATCTAGCTTCAGGGCAAGAGATGGAATTATTTTATGAGCATTTGAAAGAGGTGCTGCTAGAAACTGGTTTTCTTAACCCAAGAAACCCAAAGCAACTGATGAGAAGATTAAGAGCTTTATTTAATAGGGCGGAACTGGATGACAATGAAGTTAATATTATGAGGGGTATATTGGCCTCTTATAAAAAATCAAGAAAAGAAGCCAATGAAAAATAAGATCTATTTTGATTACGCCTCAACAACTCCAATAGCAGAGCAGGTTAAGCAAGATATGGCCACTGCTCTAGATGACGATCTTCTAGGGAATGCGTCATCCCTAGATCATGAGTTTGGTTTGGGTGCTAGTCAAGCAATTGAATTGGCAAGACAAGATATTGCAGGCCTTATTAATGCACAAACAGGTGAGATTATCTGGACTTCTGGAGCCACAGAATCAAATAATTTGGCTTTATTAGGGGTCTGTAATTTTAAACCTCATGATCAACCTTTAAGAATTGTTTCTTCATACGCTGAACATAAATCAGTGATTGAACCCCTTATGGATTTAAAAAGAAAAGGCCATCATGTTGAGCTTATTGAGCCAAATAAACACGGGTATCTGGAACCCACATCCATTGCAAAAGCAATGGAAGGTGGATGTGATCTCTTAAGTTGTATGCATATAAACAATGAAATTGGCAGTGTCAATGACATTGATTTAATTGGCTCTATGTGTCGAGAAAGAAAGATTATTTTTCATGTTGACGTTGCCCAAAGTAATGGCAAGCTTCCTCTCGATGTTGTAAAAAATAATATTGATTTAATGTCTTTATCAGCTCATAAAATATACGGACCTAAAGGAATTGGAGCATTATTTATTAATCAGAAGACAGTCGGTCGATTGCAACCGTTAATGTCAGGAGGAGGGCAAGAAAGAGCAATTAGACCTGGAACTCTAGCAACTCACCAAATTATTGGCATGGCATCTGCGTATCGACTCGCTAAGAGCAGTATGGAAAATGATTTAGTCCACTTAACAGAATGTCGTGATCATTTTCTGCGACTCACAAATGAAATTAAGGGTTTGATGATAAATGGGGATACCCATAATACTTTTCCAGGAATTGTTAGTATTTCGCTTCCTGATCTGCATGCGGAAAGCTTGTTATTTGCAATGGATAAGGTCGCAATTTCAAAAGGTTCAGCTTGTAGTTCTGAAAGTGATGAACCCTCCCATGTCCTAAAATCCATGGGTCTTGGTAGGGAGGCAATTGAAGGAACTATTCGTGTCAGTTTTGGCAGACACACCAGTATTGAAGACATTGAGACACTCACCCAATCATTAAAAAAGGCTGTGGATCATTTAAGACTTCTCAAAGGAGGTATTTGAATGAGTTCATCTGTTGAGATCTTAAAAGAGGCATTTTTTGATACAGATCATGTCTTTAGAGCAAAAGACCAAACTGACCAATACACTGTTGGATTTTCTGATAACGCTCAGAACATGTGGATAAAATTCTATTTAATCACCAGTCATTCAAAAATTATTGACGTTAAATATGAAGTTAAGGGTTGTCAGTATTTAGTGGCTTTAGCCTTGTTATTCACTAAATCAATCATTAATCAGGATATTTTCAGCCTAGCTGATTTTGATTATCAGTCACTGGTGAGCATCATAGATCTTCCTAAAAATAGACAAGATCGACTTTTTTTGTTGGAAGATGCAGTAAAAGACTGTATAAATCACTTTGAAAGAGGCTAAAAAATGAATTTATCAGTAACAGACAGTGCAGTAAAACGGTTCAAAGAAAACTTATCCAGCAAACCTGATGCTATTGGCTTGCGCATTAGTATCAAATCAACGGGATGCAATGGTTATTCTTATATATTGGATTACGCTGGGGAAATCACAGAGGATGATAATGTTATGAGTGTTTCTGATATATCTATTGTTGTTGATCCTGAGAGCATGACTTTGATCCAGGGAACAGAAATTGATTTTATTGACGAAGGTTTGAATCAGGTCTTCAAATTCAAGAACCCTAACGCCACAGGCGAGTGCGGTTGTGGTGAAAGTTTCAGCGTTTAAATCATAAAGGACATTCATTATGGAGAGAACACTTTCAATTATTAAGCCTGATGGTGTAGAAAAACATATTATCGGAGAGATATATAAGCGTTTTGAGCAGGCAAGCCTGGCAATTGTTCAAGCAAAAATGATGCACCTAAGTAAAGAACAAGCTGAGGGGTTTTATGCCGTTCATAAAGACAGACCTTTTTTTAATGATTTAGTTGAATACATGACTTCTGGACCGGTGATGGTACAAGTTCTAGAAGGGGATAATGCCATTAGCTTAAATCGAGAATTAATGGGAGCTACTAATCCTGATGATGCCGATGAAGGCACTATCCGTAAGGACTTTGCAACCAGTATTGAACAAAATATTGTCCATGGTTCAGATGGACCAGACACTGCCAGAGAAGAAATTAACTTCTTTTTTGGTTAATCCAAAAATTGACCGATCTTCAAAACAATCTTTTAGGGCTGCCACCAAAAGAGCTTCAAGAATTTTTTGAGGGTCTTGAGGAGAAAACCTATCGAGCTAAACAGCTTATGCAATGGGTTTATTCCAAACAAGTTTATGACTTTAACTCGATGACCAATTTTAATGTTGGCTTAAGAGAATATCTTGACAGGCATTGCACTTTAACTTTCGACCTTTCTTCAAGAATTGATGTCTCAAGAGACGGCACCACTAAATGGCTTATTGGGAAACAAGACAATCAGATAATAGAGACTGTTTTTATTCCCGAGGATCATAGGGGAACGTTATGTATTTCAAGTCAAATTGGCTGCTTAATTGACTGCCCTTTTTGTGCAACAGGGCATCAAGGATTCAATCGTAATTTAAAAGCACATGAAATAATTGGCCAAATTTTAGTTGCTCGTGAAGGCTTGGGTGAAGAAAAGAAGATAACAAATATTGTGTTCATGGGTATGGGAGAGCCCTTAGCTAATTACCCCGAGGTTATTAAAACCGTCAAGATTTTAAATGACCCCAATGGGTTCAATATTTCAAGACGACGAATTACTATCAGCACTTCAGGTTTAGTGCCTCAATTGAACAAGTTAGGCGATGAAGTCGGAGTGGCTTTAGCTATTTCTTTGCATGCACCTAATGACAAGCTACGTGATGAGTTGGTTCCCATTAACCGTAAACACCCTATTGCTGATCTTCTTGAAGCTTGTTGGTTGTATGCAAAAAAACAGAATTTAAAAACCATTACCTTTGAGTACACCATGTTAAAAGGGGTCAATGATGGAAAAGAGCAAGCCAAGGAATTAGCTAAATTGTTGAAGAATAAACCCGCAAAGGTAAATTTAATACCCTTCAACACGTTTCCTGGTGTTAAATTTGAGGCCACAGACAAAGAAAACATCGATGAATTCAGGAATATCTTATTAGAATCTGGAATAATGACCATAACTAGAAAGACTAGAGGTGAAGATATCCAAGCTGCCTGCGGACAACTTTCTGGTAGCGTTAGGAATTTGGCCAAGAAAACATTAAGACAAAAACTTAAAAAACAATTACATTAGACAAAAAGGAGTAATTTATGTCAGATGATACAGAATCAAATGTTGTTGAGCACATGGTTGCATTAAAGATTATTGGAATTGCTGGTGTAATCCTGTTTCTGGTGACCGTGCTTGGTATGTATATCTCCCATAACTAAGGGCTTGAGCAATCAAATAAAATCAATCCGGGGAATGCCAGCGCTTCTTCCAGAAGAGTTGGTTAAGTGGCAATTTGTTGAATCCAAGGTCAAGCGTGTGATGCAGGCCTATGCTTTCCAAGAAATTAGAACCCCAATTGTTGAACGAACTGAATTATTTCAAAGAACCATTGGGCAAGACACTGATGTGGTGTCAAAAGAAATGTACTCATTCAATGATCGTAAGGATCAGTCATTATCTCTAAGACCTGAGGCAACAGCCGGCGTGGTCAGGGCAGGTATTGAACACGGTCTTTTTTACAATCAAACTCAAAAATTATGGTCTATGGGGCCAATGTATCGCTATGAGAGACCACAAAAAGGCAGGTATCGACAATTTCATCAGATCAATATGGAGGCCTTTGGTTACCAAGGACCTCAGATTGATCTAGAAATTATTTTAATGACCTCAAGAATATGGAAGGCACTCAAGGTGGATGCCATTGAGCTTGAGATCAATTCATTGGGTACCCCAACCTCTAGGCAAGCTTATCGAAAGGTCCTGATTGAATATTTTTCCGATCATAAATCTGATCTTGACGAAGATTCAACAAAGCGATTAGACACTAACCCAATGAGAATTCTTGACAGTAAGAATCCTGAGATGGGTAATCTTATTTCAAATGCTCCTCTAATCACCGACTATCTTGATACAGAATCTGAGGATCATTTTGCAACTCTAACCAATTCTTTGGAACAACATAATATCGGCTTTCAATTGAACCCAAGGTTAGTGAGAGGTTTGGATTATTACACAAAGACAGTGTTTGAGTGGACCACTGATCAATTAGGCTCACAGGCTACTGTGTGTGGAGGCGGTCGCTATGATGACTTGGTCAAGCAATTGGGTGGCAAGGATGTTTGTGCTGTTGGCTGTGCAATCGGTTTTGAAAGGTTAATAGAATTGGTTGCAGTCTCATCCAAAAAAGAACAAAATATCCAGCCGAAAATTTATATTGTTGCGGTTGGAGAGGGCACAGCATTGCATGCTAGTCTCTTGGCAGAGAAAATCCGAGATGCTAATGAGGAATATGTTGTTGAGATTAATATGGACGGCGGGAGCTTTAAAAAACAATTTAGAAAGGCAGATAAATCTGGTTCTGAATTGGCGATTGTAATAGGGGAAGAAGAGATTCAACAAGGTAATCTTGGATTTAAGCCTTTAATGATTGATCAAGAACAGACAACCATTAAAGAAGAAAATCTTATGGAAGAGATTAATCGATTCTTTATTGAATAAACAAAGGTAATAGAACGATGGATGATAATTTAACAGATCAACAACAAGCAGAAGTTGTAAAGCAATGGCTTAAAGACAATGGCTTGAGCATTCTATTTTCTATAGGCCTAGGTATTTCAGCGTATTTTGGTTTGCAGTTCTATCAACAGAGTCAATTGAAAGAATCTGAAAGTGCTTCACGATTATACGCAGAGGTTGAATTTGCATTAAAACAGCAAAGAATGTCTCAAGCACAGAACTTACTCCAAGAGATGGATAATAATTTCTCTGGTAGCCCCTATCAACAACAAAGCCATTTGGCTATGGCAAAGTTACACATGGATTCATTGGATTATGATAATGCCATTATTCAGTTAGAGTTTGTTATGGAAAATGCTATAGATGAATCCTTTGAGCACATTGCACGATTAAGAATCGCACGGATCATGGTTGAACAAGATGAGTTGGATGGGGCGTTAACACTGTTGAACTCAGTATCAGCATCCCCAATTGCCTATGCTCCCTATTATGAAGGCATTAAGGGCGATATATACGCTGCCCAAGGCCAGTTAGAAAAGGCTAAAGTTGCTTACTCATTAGCGCTTGATTCACTTGAACCTGGCAATTTTGATTTTGATTTTATTAAAATGAAATCCGATCAGATTCAAACCGATGCTGTGCCTCTGGACAGCAACCAGTCATGAGTCCATCAGTAAGACAAATCAATAATGATATGACTACTGGGGTATCACCGAGGTGGTTGTTGGTAATATTTTTTCTATTTCTCAACCAAGGGTGTTCTCTTTTCGGTGGTGACGACGAGGATGAGTCATTGTTGCCTGCAGAATTAATTGAATTTACAGAAACTGTTGATGTGGATCAACAATGGAAAGCTTCTGTTGGTAAAGGGCATGAAGGCTTAGGAATTGCCTTAAATCCAACCACAGATGGGGAGACTGTCTATGCCGCAAGTTTTAACGGTAATGTGATTGCTATAAATGCAAACAACGGAAGAAAGATCTGGAAGCAAAGCTTTGATTTTTCCTTCACAGCTGGACCCACATACAAAGATGGAATTCTAGTGCTTGGCACGAATAATGGTGAACTGATTAATATTGACTCTATGACCGGTGAAATTCTTTGGACCACCACAGTCAGTAGCGAGATACTTGCCCCGGTTGCTATTAAGGATGATCAAATCTTTGTCAGATCAGTCGACGGTAATTTAACTGCTTTTCTAAGCGATAACGGATCTTTAATGTGGACAGCTAACCATAGGGTTCCCCGATTAAGTCTAAGAGGCACAACTAGCCCAGAAGTATTTGCCAATGCAGTGTTAAGCGGTTTTGATGACGGGAAAGTCAGTGCTTATGATCTAGTCGACGGTTCATTATTATGGGAGACTATGCTGACGCCTCCAGGTGGCCGGACAGAAATAGAAAAAATTAATGATATTGATGCCCCGATGACCATTGTTGGTAACGAACTTTATGTGGGCAGTTACCAAGGCGCACTCGCAGCACTAGCTTTGGAATCTGGGGACATTATCTGGCTTACTGAAGCCTCTATTTATGCTGGGATGGCAGTGGATGAAGACGCAGTCTTTGTTTCAGAATCTGACGGCAGTGTCATGGCTTTGTCTCGTTTTACGGGCAGAGAGATATGGAAAAAAGACAATTTATTGAATCGTTATCCGTCAGCTCCAGTGATCATTGGTGATTCAATCATCGTTGGTGATCTGGAAGGTTACTTGCATTGGTTGGATAAAGAATCCGGTGAAACGCAACAACGCATCAGTATTGGTAAAGATAAAATTTCATCAGTGCCTTTGGTAATGGAAGACACTGTTATTGTTCAAACCGATGGAGGTAACCTGGTCTCAGTTAAAACCTTCATTCCTAGTTCGTAGTATGAGGAGGTCATACTATGCTTCCAGTAGTCGCAATTGTCGGAAGACCAAACGTTGGTAAATCGTCTCTTTTTAATCAGCTAACTCAAACGAATGACGCTTTAGTTGCTGATTTTCATGGTCTTACAAGAGATCGAATCTATGGCCATCTTCACACTGATGAAAGTGATATTATCCTTATTGATACTGGTGGATTAGATCATGACCACGGTGATTTATCACAGGTCATTAAAGAGCAGACAGATCTGGCCATTGAAGAATCCGATCTTATTGTAATGATGGTAGACGGTCGAGAAGGACTAACAAACAGCGACCAAGAGATTGCTCAAGCATTGAGAAAAAAGAATAAATCTGTGCTCCTCGTCATCAATAAAACTGAAGGCATGAACAGCCAGACTATGGCCGCAGATTTTTACTCTCTTGGTTTCAAAACAATGTTGAGTGTCTCAGCTTTAAGAGGCGATCATTGCCAAGAGCTGATCTCCGAAATTTCAGAGATTCTTGATGTGGGTCAAACAGATTCTGGTTATCAAGAATTACCAGACGAAAAAATTTCTATTGCCTTAATTGGAAGACCTAATGTGGGCAAGTCAACATTCATTAATGGTCTACTTAAAGAGGAACGACTGCTTACTGAAAATCAACCTGGTACCACACGAGACAGTATTTATATTGATTATCAGTATGGTGACCAAGACTTAATCTTGATTGATACTGCAGGCATAAGACGAAAAAAGAAGGTTGGAGAGACCATTGAAAAATTCAGTATCGTCAAAGCATTACAAGCACTCGATTTATCCGATGCTGTGATCGTCATGATTGATGGAGATGAAGGCATTACTGACCAAGATCTTTCATTAATTGGTTTGGTATTAAACTCTGGTCGTGCGTTTACCATTGCGATTAACAAATATGATTTACTGGATGATGAAGCAAAAGAAATGATTGATCGCCAAATCAAAAGGAGACTTAAGTTTGCTACGTTTGTTGATGTTCAATTTATTTCAGCATTAAAAAGAAAACATCTTAACCAAACAATGAAAGGGGTTTTAGCAGCAGCTAAGAATGCAATGCAAACTGTGTCTACCTCAGAGTTGTCCCATTTGATTGAACGACTTATGGAAACTGATCCACCTCCCTATGTGCAAGGCCGCAGGATAAAACTAAAGTATGCTCATCAAGGCGGCATTCAACCACCGACATTTATCATTTATGGCAATCAAACCAAAAAATTAAGAGGCAACTATAAAAAATTTATTGAGAATCAGATTCGGTCCCGTTTCTCCTTTTTAGGAACACCGATACAATTATTTTTTAAAGACAGTAAGAACCCGTTTTCTGATCGAAAAAATAAACTCTCTAACCGACAGTGGAAAAAAAGAAGACGTGTTATTCGTTTACGTAAAAAAAGATCCTAACTCTTTTTCTTAACTTCAGTGACCTTAGACTTAAAAGACCCGTCTTGCATGCGTGTGGTCAATTTTGAACCTTTTTCTATGGCATTCAAGGACTTGACATGCTGCCCGGTTTTATCGTCTGTTACATAGGCATAACCTCTAGAGAGATATTGTAGTGGGGATATCCCATCTAGTTTTGCCATAGCAATTGAAAATTGTTGTTGTTGTGTATTGAAAATTTGTTGAGTGAATAACACCAGCCGATGATTCACTTCTTTGAGATCTCTATGTATTGAATCAATAGTAAATTTTGGGTTCTGCATAGCCAATGCGTTAATTTTATTATTTAAGCTCGAATGCAGAATATTGATGTAGGCGTTTGGCATGGCCTGAATTTTCTGTTGAATTGCATCCAATTGTTGACTGTGTTGTTGCAATTTAGTTTTAGGGTGATTTTCTTCAAGTTTAATCTGGTTTTGCATCAAGACATTATGGAGATTTTTAAGC
Organism: uncultured Woeseia sp.; assembly: GCA_964416745.1. GTDB lineage: Bacteria > Pseudomonadota > Gammaproteobacteria > Steroidobacterales > UBA11654 > CACPJA01. The sequence continues at coordinate 3,992 of CAYQEV010000011.1, read as the reverse complement.
ATTAAACTGAAAGCCTGAGTGATTTGTCGTGAACGATTTGTGAAGGTATTTATAAGTTCAGTTGCTTCAGGCAAAATCATTTCAGCAGCGCCAGTAGGGGTAGGGGCTCTAAGATCAGAGACCATGTCTGCTATTGTCGTATCGGTTTCATGACCAATGCCGGTAATTATAGGAATATTTGAGTCAAAAATAGCTCGCGCAACCTCTTCTTCATTGAAGCACCATAAATCCTCTAGTGATCCTCCGCCTCTTGCAAGAATGATCACTGAACATTCATCTCGATTATTGGCTACATCTATAGCCTGACATATTTGCTTACTGGCTTCTTGACCTTGAACTAAGGTGGGGTAGACCAATAATTCCACTAAGTTAAAGCGTCGTTTTATGGTGTTAAAAATATCTTGAATGGCAGCGCCTGTGGGCGAAGAAATAATACCAATTTTTGTGGGTATAAAAGGGAGGGTTTGTTTATGAATCGGCTCAAACAATCCCTCCGCTTCAAGCTTCTTTTTTAATAATTCAAATTTTTGCCTAAGCAACCCCTCACCTGCTTGCTCAGCGTATTCAACGATTAATTGATATTCTCCTCTGGCTTGATACAGGCCAACCTTAACTTTAGCTAAAATATGTTGCCCGTCTTGTAACTCAAAATTAAGAGATTGATTTTGCATTCTAAACATTGCGCATCGGACACTGGATGATGGGTCTTTTAAGGAAAAATAACTATGACCAGCTGCTGACTTCATGTAGTTAGAAATCTCTCCTTCAATCCAGACGATGCCAAAATTTATACCCAGCAACGACGCAACTTCGTTATTTAATTCTGAGACACTGTAAATGTGTTCTTGTAATATTTCTGAATCCATAGATGTCTCTAATTATACAAGAAAGCCGACCTACTCGGGTTTACAAATTGAACCATCAGTGTAGAATGCCTTTGACAAATCCATGGTGATAAATGGAGCTGTCAAATGACCATAGAAAAACTCGCATTAACGTTCGATGATGTTCTTCTGAAACCGAATTACTCGGATGTGCTACCCCGCGAGACTGATTTATCAACAAAACTAACTCGTAACTTAAATATTAATATTCCATTGCTTTCAGCAGCCATGGATACGGTGACAGAATTTCAACTTGCCATCGCTATTGCTCAAGAGGGCGGTATTGGTGTGGTGCATAAGAATTTAAGTGTTGAAGATCAAGCTGCTCAAGTGAACAGAGTTAAGAAATTTGAAAGTGGTGTGATTACCGATCCGATTACTGTTGCACCTGATATTACGATTCGTGAGGTGCTTGAAATCACTAAAAAGAATAATATTTCAGGAGTGCCGGTGGTGCAAAATGGTGAGACGGTAGGAATTGTGACCAATCGAGATTTAAGATATGAAAATAGATTGGATGCTTTAGTGAGCAGCGTGATGACACCCAAAGAGGATTTAATCACAGTCAAGGAAGGTGAAGCAAAAGAAGAAGTTTTAAGACTCCTTCATCATCACAGGATTGAGAAGGTCTTAGTGGTTGATGATAACTTCTCACTTAAAGGCATGATCACTGCCAAGGATTTTCAAAAAGCCACTGATTACCCGTTGGCCTCTAAGGATGACAACGGGGCCTTGATAGTTGCAGCTGCTGTCGGTGTTGAAGGGGATACAGACGATCGTTTAGAAGCATTACATAAATCTGGTGTTGATGTCATCGTCATTGATACGGCTCATGCACACACAAAAAGTGTTATTGAAAAAATTAAGGCCATTAAAACTCAATACCCAGAGTTGCAAGTTATTGTCGGCAATATTGTGACAGCTGAAGCGGCTACAGCACTAGCAGAAGCCGGTGCTGATGCGGTCAAAGTAGGAATCGGTCCAGGATCGATTTGCACCACAAGAATTATTGCCGGTGTCGGGATGCCACAAATCACTGCTATCTGTGATGTTGCTGAAGCGCTTAAAGGGAAAGGCATACCTGTTATCTCAGACGGAGGAATTCGTTACTCAGGTGATATTGCAAAGGCCATAGCAGCAGGAGCTGACAGCATTATGGTGGGCAGCTTATTTGCAGGCACTGAAGAATCACCCGGTGAAGTTGAGCTTTATCAAGGCAGAAGTTTCAAGTCTTATCGTGGCATGGGTTCCCTTGGTGCCATGGCTGAAAAACATGGATCTAAGGACAGATACTTTCAAGGCGATGTTGATGTTGCTGATAAGTTAGTCCCTGAAGGCATAGAAGGGAGAGTTCCATTTAAAGGCAGCCTAACTCAAATCGTTGAACAATTAATTGGCGGCTTAAGGCAATCCATGGGTTACACGGGTTGCAAGAACATAGAAGAGCTTCAAACCAAGACTGAGTTTGTTCGTATTACTGATGCTGGGAGAAAAGAGAATCATGTTCATGATGTCAGCATTACCAAAGAACCGCCCAATTATTCTGTCGATTAATGACACTTGACGCTGATAAAATATTAATTCTTGATTTCGGCTCACAATACACACAACTCATCGCCCGCCGGGTCAGGGAAGCGGGTGTTTACAGCGAGATATATGCTGGCGACATCGACCATCAATCAATCAGTGATTTCAATCCAACAGGGATAATTCTTTCGGGTGGACCTGAGTCTGCTTTTTCTGATGATTCTCCTAAAGCAGCCACTGAAATTTTTTCCATGGGGGTTCCTATTTTAGGAATCTGTTATGGAATGCAAACCATGGCTGAGCAGTTGGGAGGTCATGTTCAATCCTCAGCCCATAGAGAATTTGGTTATGCTGAAGTGTCTATTGAAACCTCAAATAGGCTGTTCCAAGGGATTGAGGTAAACCAAGATTGTCTGCAAGTATGGATGAGTCATGGCGATCGAGTAGAGACGTTACCCGAAGGATTTGTGATTATTGGTAAAAGTGATAGTTCCCCAGCGGCAGCAATGGCTAACGATGCAAAATCATTCTTTGGATTGCAGTTTCATCCAGAAGTGACTCACACCAATAAAGGACAAGTTATTATTGAGAATTTTGTTCATCAGATTTGTGGATGTGGCAGTGAATGGACACCAGATAATATAATAGAGAGTGACATCAACAATATCCGTGAAGAGGTTGGGGATGACCAGGTACTCTTAGGCTTATCTGGAGGTGTTGATTCTTCAGTGGTGGCAGCATTACTCAATAGAGCCATAGGTGAGCAACTGACTTGTATTTTTGTGGATAACGGCCTATTACGACTAAATGAAGGCGATCAAGTCATGGAAGTATTTTCAACTCACATGAATTTAAATGTTATCCGTGTGGATGCTGAAGAGCTTTTTCTAACTAAACTTCAAGGAGTAGAAGATCCAGAAGAGAAACGAAAAATAATAGGCAATACTTTTATTGAAGTTTTCGAAGAAGAAGCATCCAAATTAGTCAATGTTAAATGGCTAGCTCAAGGAACTATTTATCCAGATGTTATTGAGTCAGCTGGAGCAAAAACAGGAAAAGCACATGTCATAAAATCACATCATAATGTTGCCGGTTTGCCTGAGGATATGACATTAAAGTTGATAGAGCCGCTTAGGGACCTCTTTAAGGATGAGGTAAGAGTTATAGGTAAAGAATTAGGTTTACCTTCAGAGTTAGTTGATCGTCATCCTTTCCCAGGACCTGGACTTGGCGTTAGGATATTAGGTGAAGTGAAAAAGGAGTTTGCTGATCTTTTAAGGCTGGCTGATTCAATCTTCATTGAAGAGTTGGTAACAAACAATCTTTATCATGATGTTAGTCAGGCATTTGCAGTTTTTTTACCTGTAAGGTCAGTTGGAGTGATGGGAGATGGAAGAAAGTATGATTATGTTATTGCATTAAGAGCAGTTGAAACAGCTGACTTTATGACTGCTAATTGGGCTAAGCTACCTTATGACTTTTTAGATCATGTTTCTAGAAGAATTATTAATGAAATTGATGGAATTTCTAGAGTGACTTATGATATTTCAGGAAAGCCACCCTCAACTATTGAGTGGGAAT
>CAYQEV010000010.1:0-40723 GCA_964416745.1 uncultured Woeseia sp. | reverse complement strand
CTGCGATTGTGCATGACAACCAGGCAAAAATAGTTAAGTACTGGTGCTTGGAAGCACCTAAGCTAATGCCTGCCAGAAACGCGATTAGCTTTCTTAGTGCTTTGATCATTAACGAAAAAAATATACAAAGAATAGCCACAGCAAGAATAAAGCCAAAGCCCTCAAGAATTGGATTTGATTGTGAATCGCCTTGATTGTGGTGATATGGCAATAAAAATAAAAGCAGAGCTCCAACAATTGAGAATATCTTATTCTTATCCAAACTAAAGATTAGGTAAAACTTACTATAAGCTCTTTAGCAGCCTTTATCGCTTCATCTATTTTATCAGGGCGTGATCCACCAGCATTTGCAAAATTTGCCCTGCCCCCACCTGTGCCTTCAAGAATTTCAGACATGGATTTAGCAATTTCTTCTGCTGAGATTTTACCTTCAAGAGTTTCAGTAACCCCTATAGAAACCCTAACCTTTCCTTTGCTGCTTTCACTACTGAGAATAATGACACCTGATTTAATTGCATTTTTATACTGATCAATGGCTGCACGCATTACTTGGGGCTCAGTATCATTATCTAACTGCTTCACTATTAAGGAAACGCCATTAATTTGTTCTGGTTCGACCGTGGTGTCCTCAGTATGAGCTCCTGCTAGCTTAGCTTTGAGATCTTTAATCTCATGTTGCATTTTTTTATTTCCATCAATTAATGCTCTTACTTTGCCTTCAACATCCTCTCGACGGGTTTGCAATATTTCAGTAAGATTTTCTACAAGAAATTCTGTTTCCTCAGCCCATTTCAATGCTTTATCTCCTGTGATTGCTTCAATTCTTCGAGTTCCAGATGAAATACTGGATTCTGAAGTAACCTTAAATAAGGTAATTTCATTGGTGTTTTTGACATGCGTTCCACCGCACAATTCTTTTGAAAAATCTCCCACATCAAGTACACGGACACTTTCTCCATATTTTTCTCCAAATAAAGCCATGGCGCCAGATTCCATTGCTTCACTATGTTTCATGATACTTGTTTCAACATCGATCTTCTCTTCTATTTTCTCATTGACCAAAGTCTCTATATTTCTAATCTCATCATTTGATACAGCCTGATGATGCGAAAAATCAAACCGCATCTTTTCGTCATCAACCAAAGACCCTCTTTGTTCCACGTGATCACCAAGCACTTTCATCAAAGCAGCATGTAACATGTGGGTCCCCGTGTGATTCTTTGTGATCGATTCTCTTTTAATCGGATTTATTGATGCTTTAACCTTTTCATTAAGCTGTATTGAACCTTTTGCCATAGAGCCAATGTGGATAAAAGCCTCACCAGATATTTGTGTGTCAATAACTTCAAATATTCCGCCTGGGCTTGAGATAGTTCCGGTGTCGCCAACTTGGCCTCCACTTTCAGCATAAAAAGGGGTTTTCTCTAAAATAATTTGACCCATTTGTCCGGTTTCTAAAATATCCTTAGATCCTTCCATAAACACACCAGTAATGATTGAATCTGCTTCTCCCTGCTCATAACCCAGAAATAAAGACTTAAGTTTATGCTCTAGCTCTATACTGTCTTTATGTGAGAATTGGCTTGCTTTTCTTGCCATAGATTTTTGGTTTTCCATGGCTTTATCAAAGCCTTCAAGATCCATTTCCAGATTGTGTTGTCTTGCAATATCACTGGTCATGTCCACAGGAAACCCATAGGTGTCATAGAGTTTAAAAATAAAACTTCCTGATAGATGATTGTCAGACAATGAAGCAATTTCATTCTCTAGTAACCTCATTCCCTGAGAAAGTGTGGTCGCAAACCGCTCTTCCTCCATCTGTATGATGCGTTTAATATAATCCGATTTTTTATTGAGCTCTGGGTAAGTTGATCCCATTTCAGTTGCTAGAATATCAACAAGATTAAAGAAAAATGGCGACTCAATACCGAGTTCATACCCGTGTCTAAGTGCGCGCCTGATAATCCTTCTTAAAACATACCCTCTGCCTTCATTGCCAGGAGTGATGCCGTCCATAATTAAAAAAGCTGTCGAGCGAATATGATCTGCAATCACTCGGTAATGACTGTCACTGCCTTTATTAGACATGTTTTTAATGGCGTTCAATAGGTTCTGAAAAAGGTCTATATCATAATTGCTTTGCACTCCTTGCATAACAGCAGCAACCCTCTCCAAACCCATTCCAGTATCCACTGAAGGGCTGGGCAATGGTTTCATCTCTCCATCATTTTGACGTTCATATTGCATGAACACTAGATTCCAGATCTCAACAAAGCGATCGCCATCTTCATCTTCAGAGCCGGGTGGACCGCCCTCAATATCTGCGCCATGATCAAAAAATATTTCACTACAAGGTCCACAAGGTCCAGTATCACCCATCGACCAAAAATTAGATTTCTCGCCCATGCGAACTAAGCGATCTTTCTGCAGACCAATTTGATCAAGCCAAATAGAAGCTGCCTCATCGTCATCTTCATAAATTGTTACCCACAAGTCTTCTGGGTTAAGTTTTAATTCTTTGGTAATGAAATTCCAAGCCAAGATAATTGCTTCCTCTTTGAAGTAATCACCAAAACTGAAATTTCCTAACATCTCGAAAAATGTATGGTGTCTGGTGGTGTAACCAACATTATCTAAATCATTGTGTTTTCCTCCAGCTCTTAAACAGCGTTGCGCTGTCACTGCCCTTGTGTAGTCCTTTTGCTCACTCCCAAGGAACACATCTTTAAACTGCACCATGCCTGCATTGGTAAAAAGCAAGGTTGGGTCGTTTCCTGGGACCAATGGAGAACTCTCCACCCGTTGGTGGCTTTTAGACTCAAAATAGCTAATGAATAATTCCCTAATCTCATTAGTTTTCATTGCAAGTCATCTCCTCATTCTTGCTTGAAGCGCTCTACGGTTGTTTTTATTTGATCCATAGTAAAGCCTCGATTACTTAGAAACTTCATCAATTTCAACTGATTATCATAATCAAGTTGTTGATTATTCCCCAACTTTTTCTCTAAAACAGTTTTGGCAATTTCTAACCACTCGCCATCATCCACCTCATTAATAGAATTATAAATCAATTGCTCATCAACCCTTCGCTCCAATAATTCAGCGGTAATTTTTACAGGTCCTTTGCCGTTTCTCTTTCTTGAATGAACAAACGCTTCCACATATCGCTGGTCACTAAGTAAGTTCTCATTTATCAGTTTCTCCAGTTGTTCATTGATTAGAGCTCTCTCAAAATTATGTTTTGAAAGTTTTTGGTAAAGTTCATAACGTGAATGCTCCCTTCTGGATAAATAATCCATCGCTTTTTTTCTAATCAATGTATTTTCAGAAGGTGCGTCGCTCAAAGTTACTGAGACCTAGAATTAATTATTTTCCATTCTTGGAATTTTTCTTTGCTACAGACGGTAGCGTAATTTCGAGAATCTTTTGCTTGATATCGCTAGCTATTTTTGGATTGTCTAAAAGAAATATCCTGACATTCTCTTTGCCTTGGCCTATTCTCTCTTCATTGTAGCTATACCAGGAACCTGATTTCTCAATGAGGTTGTTTTCAACACCCATATCTATCAATTCTCCTTCTGTTGAAATGCCGTGACCGTATAAGATTTCAAATTCAGCTAATCGGAACGGCGGTGATACTTTATTTTTAACCACTTTAACTCTCGTCTGGTTGCCCACAATTTCATCGCCTTTTTTTATTGCACCTATCCGTCTTATATCCAATCTCACTGAGGAATAAAATTTAAGTGCATTACCACCTGTAGTGGTTTCCGGGCTTCCAAACATCACGCCTATTTTCATCCGTATTTGATTAATAAAAATAACCATCGTGTTGGATTTTTTAATGTTTGCAGTTAACTTTCTAAGGGCTTGTGACATTAACCTTGCCTGTAAACCTACATGGGAAGCGCCCATCTCTCCTTCTATTTCAGCTTTGGGTGTTAGGGCTGCAACTGAATCGATGACAATCATATCGATAGCTCCTGAGGCCACCAACATGTCTGTTATTTCAAGGGCCTGTTCACCGGTGTCTGGTTGTGAGACATAAAAATCATCCGTATTGACTCCAATTTTCCCTGCATAAATTGGATCCAAAGCATGTTCAGCATCTATAAATGCAGCCGTGCCGCCACCTTTCTGGCATTCTGCAACCACTTGCAATGCCAGTGTTGTTTTACCGGATGACTCAGGGCCATAAATTTCAACAACTCTACCTTTGGGTAAGCCGCCAATGCCGAGAGCTGCATCAAGACCGATTGATCCGGTAGAAATGGCTTCGATTGTATGATCGACACTATCTGCACCCAATTTCATCAAAGACCCTTTACCAAATTGTTTCTCGATCTGACTAAGGGCTGAATCTAGTGCTTTTTCTTTATTTTTTTGATCCATATTTGCTTAACTCTGATAAATATTTTTGACGATAAGTGATAATGAGATTATATCCTTTTAACGAATTTAATTCTCGATTGATTTATTCAATTTTGACTCTCTATAGAGAATAATAATCCCGCCAAAAATTATAATTGCTGCTCCTAACCAAATTTTTGAATCCACGACTTCATTAAAGATGAAATACCCTGCTAATGAAGCCCAAAGAAGGCCCGTGTATTCAAAGCTTGCAAGAAATGATGCCTCTGCTTTCTTTAAAGCGAGATTAAAAAATAGAAATGCAAAACCACCAACCAATCCTGTAAGAAAAAATAAAAACCAATCCCACATGGTGGGAGTAATCCAATCAAAAATACTAATTGCAGCTCCTAGTATTGTGGGGCCAAAAAAGATGTAGAAACTTAGATTTAATGCTGACTCTCGACCCGATATTTTTCTTGTGGTTAGAGTATTTAACGCATATGTAACAACCCCAATTAGACCATAAATAGTTCCTGCTAAACTAAACTCTGTGCTGGGCTCAAGGATAATTAAAACACCTGAAAATCCGATTAAAACTGCTGACCATCTCCACACACCTACTTTTTCTCCCAACAAAGGTCCAGATAGAGCTGTAATAACGATGGGTGCAACAAAGACGATCACAAAAACATTTACTAAAGGCAGAAGTGCAAGAGCAGCGAAGAAAGTAAATGATGAAATCATCATTAGTAACGTTCTTAAAAAGTGCCACCCAGGTATTTGTGTATCAAAACTCTTAAACCCGTATCTAATGGCACCAATAGCTCCGAGTATTATTAATGAAAATCCTCCCCTGAGAAATGTCATTTGGGCAACTGAAAACTTATAGAGTAAGATTTTTGCAATGACGTCCAAGACAGACATCAAAAAAACAGCAAAAAGCATGCATAGGACTGCAGTATATATGTTCTTATTTTTCACAATACCGTTTAACTACTTATAGTTTAATTTGGTCGCATCCACCTTTCACAGGAAGCTCAATCTTACTAAACAACTGATTGACTTCATCTTGTGTCTTGGCTTCAGCGGCCTTCATTATAAGCTTTGGATTTAAGTGTTCTGCAAATAAATTAGTAAAGCTAATTGCATACCTACTCAGAATCATGCCTCTTCTAAAGCCAAAATAAGTGGTGCATTTGGGAAAAATATTTTCACCACTCACAGCTATGAAGTCTTCATGATCATCGCACTCATAAGCCATGCCTGAAATCACCCCTATTCCCATACCCATTTTCACATAGGTTTTGATGATATCTGCATCACGTGCAGCAAAAACAATATTGGGAATAAGATTTTTTTTGTTAAAAGTCTCAGTAAAACTGGTGTCTGGGCCAACACTAAATGCATAGGTTACAAGAGGCTCTTTGGCTAGACGACGAATGGTAAGTTTCTTTAGATCCTTTTTTATTGGATGATCTAAAGGAGCAATAATTGCATTGAACCAATGATAGGCTGGAAGAAGAACGAGATCACCGCTTACTCCCTCAAGATCAGTTGCTATAGCTAAGTCAACTTCATTTTTTATAACCATTTCTCTGATTTGCTCAGATGATCCTAATTTTAATTCTAACTTAACCTTAGGAAAGTCATCTTTAAAGACCTGTATTACTTCAGGAAGAATATATCTAGCTTGTGCACTAGTAGTGGCTAAAGTGAGAACCCCTTCATCTACATCTGATATCTGATCGCTTAATAATTTTATATTATCTACATCCTGCAAAATTTTCTTTGCATACCAAACAACTTCTTCGCCAAAAGAAGTTAGTGCCGTAATCTTTTTTCCTTTACGTGCAAAAATAAAAGCGCCCAACTCATCTTCAAGCAGTTTTATTTGCTTGCTTATTCCAGGTTGACTGGTGTTAGATGATTCTGCTGCCTTAGTTATATTAAGTTTATTATCAACAATAGAGAGCAGGTATTTAAATTGGGTAAGCGTCATAACAAAAAATAAGATATAAAGGAATTATTATAACAATAAGTTATATATATTTTTTCTTAAGATTTTATTATTTTTGTCTAAGGTCTGCCTTCAACTACAATTGCTTCATACATGATTCCTTCCTTGAAAAAACCAGGCCATTGAGCGCCTATTCTTGGATTGTTCATCAAGACTAATGGGAAACATTCGCTGAGTTTTGCGGGTTCTCTTATGGTTGAAGTCATTAAATAGCAAAACATCTGAGCACCTTCATCACCCTCAACCCACCAAGATCCCGCATATTCTAAATCTGATTTTAATTGACCCCCTCGATCAAAATACATGTCAACATCAAACGGTTCGGGTATTTGTATGGTGTACCTAATCGTTGCATTAAATAGATTGGTCCAATAGCCCGGTTCCGCATCAGTTTCTTCAGCTGTTTGTGAAAAACTAAAAGAAGCAATAATAAGGCCAAGAATTGAAGAAATTATAAAAGTTTTTCTCATAAATCTTATTATGACATATTTATCAAAATAAGATTATTTGAAGAATTTAGCCAAGGCGCTGCCAAAATTCTCATGATCAACGAGAAAAGAATCATGGCCGTTGATCGAAGGAAGTTTTAATAGTTCTACGCTATATTTCTGATTTGAAAAGGCATTGTAAAGGTCCTCCTGACACTGAAATGGGAAAATATAATCCTCCTCAACGCCTATAATTAGAATTCTATTAAGGTCAAGATTTGCAACTTTCTCTCCAATGTCATGAGAATCTTCAGTAAAGTCAAAAGCATCGATAGCATTTGATAAATACAAATATGAATTAGGGTCAAAATCACTGATAAAGTCATCCGATCTTCGCTTTAAGTAATCTTGAATTTGAAATCTATTGCCAAATAAATCTGCCCCTTCAGCAATATTTTGAATGAGTTTTCTTCCAAACCTTTTATTCCATTCAGTTGGAGATCGATAGGTGATCATTCCTAAAAACCTAGCATGCTTCATTCCCTCAAGTGGAAGATCATCTACATTATAGTTGCCCTCTTTCCAGTCAGGATCAGAGGTAATCATTGATCGTTGCAAAGATCTCAGAGCAATAGAAAAAGGTCTGGATGATGACGCAGCTGAAATTAAAACAAGTTCATTTGCAATATTTGGATATTGGTTGATTAAACTCAATGCGGTCATACCACCCATAGAAGGACCTACAATTGCCTTGAGCCTTTCTATACCAAGACCATCAATTACTGGCTTTATTGAGGAGGCAATGTCTTCAATGCTTATTTCAGGAAAACTGAGTCTGTATCTTTTCCCTGATTCTGGATCCTTGCTTGAAGGCCCAGATGAGCCAAAACAACTGCCTAAGGAGTTAACACAAATAACAAAATACTCATTCGTATCAATGGGCTTATCTTTGCCTACAATATTCTCCCACCAACCTGGGCTGCTATCGTCTGCAGTTGATGCAATATGAGCCGAAGGTGATAAACCAGTTGTAACAAGTATTGCATTATTTTTCTTAGTGTTTAATGTTCCCAAGGTTTCATAAACAATAGTAAGAGGATCACTAAATACAGATCCATTTTTAAAAATAAATGGTGGCTCGATGATTACCGATTTTTTTGCTATATCGTTCATTTTGATAGTTGTATTATCCAATAAAGCTATTTATGAAAACCAAATAAATAATTATTTATATAGATCTAAAAAATCTAAGGGATTAGACAGAAAGGGATTAAAATATCATCAAATATAACCTTGTAACATTCCTAAATGAATACCTTGAGTACAAATGATTTATAACGACATAATTGAGACCATTGGTAAAACCCCAATCGTCAGAATCAATAAGATGGGTCCCAAGGATCAAAATATCTTTGTAAAATGCGAAGCATTCAATCCTTTAGCTTCTGTCAAAGACCGATTGGCAATTGCGATTATCAGCGATGCTGAAGAATCAGGAAAATTAAGCCCGGGACAAACTGTAGTTGAAGCGACCTCAGGAAACACAGGTATTGCCCTAGCTATGGTCTGTGCTGCTAGAGGCTATCCATTTGTGGCTACTATGGTCGAAACCTTTTCTATTGAACGAAGAAAAATTATGAAAGCTTTGGGTGCAAAAGTCATCCTGACCCCAGCTGAGAAACGCGGTACAGGAATGGTGAATCGAGCTAAAGAGTTGGCAGAAAAGCACGGATGGTTCCTGGCTGATCAATTTCAAAATCCTGCAAATCCAGAATATCATCGTAAAACGACAGCAGTGGAAATCATCAATGATTTTAAGAATAGGAAGCTAGATTACTTCGTTAGTGGATGGGGCACAGGCGGAACTATCACAGGTGTGGGTGAAGTTCTCAAGGCAGAGAGACCAGACATAAACATAGTCGGTGTTGAGCCAGAATTAGCCCCTTTATTATCTAAAGATGAATGGCAACCTCATAAAATACAAGGATGGACCCCGGATTTTATCCCTACCATTCTTGAAAAAGAGGTAATCGATAAAATTGTTACTGTCAATGACGAAGCATCTATAGAGACCGCCAAAGATCTAGCAAAAAAAGAAGGTATATTCTGTGGCATTTCTTCAGGAGCAACTATGCAGGGTGCTATACAAATTGCAGAAGGTGCGCCTAAAAATAGCACCTTTTGTGTCATGCTGCCTGATACTGGAGAGAGATATCTTTCGTCCCCTCTTTTTGAAAATATATCTGAAGACAGCGATGATGATTGGTTAGCTGCTCAATAGTTTATTACTTCTGAGTTACTTCTTCTCCCTTAAAAAACATGTTAATCGATACTAAAATGTATTAGGTTATTATCATCCTATTTATGAGAACTCTTTTTAAAATTATATCTTTGCTACTTCTATTGCTTATAGCTTCATTAGTAACATATGTAACCTACTTGTATCTCCAGAATCCGGTTGTGGTATCAAGACTCGGTGGATTTATGATGGGCAACAGTCCAGGTATCCCAGAAATGGTTGCTGCTAAGAATGGATATCCCCTAATACAGGCAACGTCTAAATCCATCTCCGAAGAATCAATTGAGTCAGCGATCAAATTTGCCGAAGAAACTGATTCCCATGCATTACTTATATTTCATAAGAATGAAATTCAACTAGAACATTACTTTCCTGAATATTCAAAAGAATCTATTACACCCACAGCTTCTATGCATAAATCTGTTTTAGCGATATTGATAGGCATAGCGATAGAACAAGGTTACATAGAAAGCATTGATCAACCGGCATCGGACTTCTTAACTGAATGGTCGAATGATCAAAGAAACCAGATTACCATTCGACAAATGCTTCAACAATCTAGCGGTATTGATTACCCTGAATTTTCATTTCATCCTTTGGGCGAATGGAATGAAATGGCCGTGGGTGATGACGTAATGAAAATTACTCTCAATCAAATGTATGAAAAAGATCCAGATACTGAATTCGCTTACAACGGCATTAACCCTCAAAATCTAGGCCTTCTATTACAAAGAGCAACCGGCCAGAGGTACTCAAATTATTTGTCAGAAAATTTTTGGCAACATCTGGCGGAAAAAGATTCCTATGTCATTTTGGACTCTGAGAAAAATAAAATGCCAAGAATGTTTTGCTGCCTAGATGCAATAGCAAAAGACTGGCTAAGAGTTGGGATATTAATTCTTAACAAAGGAATATTAAATGAAAAACGAATTGTATCAGAATCATGGATTAAGCAAATGACATCTTCCTCACAATTAAACCCAAATTATGGTTATTTAACTTGGCTGGGAATGGAACATCAAGAACGAAGAATCTATAATATAAAGAGTACAGCAACTGGCTTTCATAGTGAGCCCTATATCGATAAGGATGTCATTTATTTTGATGGTTTTGGTGGGCAAAGGGTCTATATTATTCCTTCTCAGGAGCTTGTTATTGTCAGGACGGGAGCTATAAAAATGGACTGGGATGATGCCAAGTTACCGAATATAATTAGTAAGGGGATATTATGATAAAACGTTTTATAAAAAAGACACTTAAATGGACAGCCATTGCTCTAGCCTTGTTGATAGCCACCACTTATGTGCCAGCAACCATGGGAGCTTACGGGTTATTCTGGGAGCGCTGGACAACATCAATTCTAGGTAATCCATTAAGCCCAAGATTCTCTTGGTATAAACCTCTAGAATTGACGGCAGGGAATTTTACTGAGCCATTAGCCACAATAACCACTGATGAGAGCGGGATCCCCATGGAAGTCTTTGAGGCTGCTAGTAAATACGCAGAAGAACATAAGAGTAAGAGCTTAATTGTTCAACATAAAGGCAATATTATCTATGAAGATTATTGGAAAAATACGCAAGGGGATTCACTCTTTGGTCTTCACTCGCTGACGAAAACAATGAATGCGCTACTTATGGGTCATGCCATTGAAGACGGTTATATTGAATCTGTGGATATTCCTGCCAGTAATTTTATAAACGAATGGAAAGGCACTGAAAAAGAAAATATTACCATCCGAGATCTTCTCAACATGGCGGGAGGACTCAAAGAAGATTATAATTTCTCACCCACTTCTCAAAGAATACAAAGAATCATGGGGACAGACATTACAACTGCTGCCATTATAGTTCCTGTTGATGCTCCAGCCGGTACTGTTTTTTCTCATGTTAATCCAAACAGTCAAGCGCTTGGGATTATTATTCAACGAGCAACCGGGCAACGATATAGCGAATACTTTTCTACAAAGATTTGGCAACCGCTTGGAGCAAGAGATGCCTACTTCTTTGTGGATCAAGAAGGGGGGATGGTGCATGCCGATTGTTGCATGTGGGCCTCCATCAGAGACATGGTTCGTGTGGGCGAGATGTTATTAAATAAAGGGGTTTTTAATGGCCAACAGACACTACCAGCTGGTTGGGTTGATGAAATGATTGTTCCTTCAAAAGCCAATGTTAATTACGGAATGCAGATCTGGTTAGGCAATGAATATACTAAAAATAGACCTTATGATGCAAGATCAGAGGCTTTCTCCAATATACACAATGAACCCTATAAAACTGAGGATGTTTTTTATATGGATGGATTAGGCAAACAAAGACTTTATATGGTGCCCTCGAAATCTTTGGTAATTCTTAGGACTGGAGATAATTCTCGTGAATGGGATGATGCTATGTTACCCAATCTTTTTATTGAGGCCTTGAAATGAAAATAGCAATTCTAGGTGCCGCTTACACAGGCTTTGCTGCTGCCAAGCATTTTAAAAAACTAGGTCATTCGATAACGGTTACCACCACCAAAGAATCCAGAGTTGAAGAGCTACAAGCGGTTTCTGATGAAGTTATGGTGATGGTTGGTAGCGATCGAGAAAAGATGGCTGCTCTTCTTGAGGATCAAGATATTCTAGTATTAACCGTAGCAGGAGGCATGGTTGAAAGAGACGGTAAAACTGTCATGGATGCTGATCTTTATCGAGACGCCTACGTTGGAACGGCGGAAAGTGTTGTCGAGGCAATAAACTCGGGTGCAAAAGTTAAACAAATCATTTTTACTAGCTCACTAAACGCTTATGGAGATGCTCATGGTGAATCGAGTATTGATGAAGAAGTAACGGCCAATCCCTTAAATCCTTTTCAAGAAGTCTATATTGAGACCGAAAATTTATTGTCAGCTCTAGCAAATGACGATATGCCTGTATGTATTTATAGAACAGGCACTATTCATGGTCCAGGGCGTGAGTGGAAAAATCAACTAAAAATGATGGCAGGACAGCCTATCCCATTTGATGGCTCATCGGATGCTATGATCATTCATCGAGATGATGTGGTTCAAGCTATCGATCTTGCTATAGAGAAAAAATTCTCAGGCTTATTTAATCTCTTTAATGAGGTTTCATCTTCAAAATCAGAATTCTTTGCTCAAGTGTGTGATGAAAATGGTTATGATCATGTTCAATGGCTTAATCTTAGCCCGGGCCCTAAAAATGTTTCTAACGAAAAGATTAAGGCTAATGGGTTAACGTTTCTAGATCCTGATGCGAAGAGAGATTCTGAAAATCTACTCGATTAGATTCTCTGGCAAAGCGTAAGCAATTAACTCGTCACTGATGCCATTTGGATAGTTCCACATATGACCTCCGGTTGCTATAACTACGTATTGTCTTCCGTTGGCCATATAAGTCATAGGAGTGGCCATGGCTGCAGTCGGAGCTTTAATTTCTAATAATTTTTCACCGGTCTCTATATCAAAAGCACGGAAACGCTCGTCTGCTGTGGCGCCAATAAAAATAAGACCTCCTGCGGTGGTAATAGCTCCTCCTGCAAAAGGAGTTCCCCATTCAAACCCAATAGGCAAAGGGCTCAGTTTATCGATCTTACCGAATGGCTTTTTCCATAAAATTTCCCCTTCTATCATGTCAACAGCAACCAACATTGACCAAGGAGGCTCAGTACAAGGCGTATAGAGAGGCGATAAAAGAGGTTTTTGTTGAAGGCCGTATTTAGTGCCTTTTATAAGTCCTGGTGGACCCATAGGGTTTCCTGCCATTGGTGTTTTAGCTAAAGCCTTATCCACATTTTCTTCAGGTATCAATTTCACATAAAAGGGCACCTGGGCCACAGGCACAATTAATATATTACGCTCCGGATCAAACGCACCCCCTCCCCAATTGGCTCCTCCGCCAACCTGTGGATACATAATGGAGCCTTTAGTTGACATGGGTGTGAACATTCCTCCATGCCTTGCTGAAGCGATCATCTCTCTGCAAGCTTCTCTTTCATATGGTGTAACTCCCCACGCGTCATCGGGCGATATTCCCTGTCTAACAAGGGGTGGTGGCTTGACTGGAAAAGGTTGAGTCGGTGATAATTGATCGCCTAAAATTCCATCAGTCGGAACTTCTCTTTCTTCAATATCAAAATAGGGTTCACCGTTGTCCCTATGAAAAGTATAAACCATGCCGGTTTTTCCTAGTGCAATAACGATAGGACGTTTACCGTTCTCAGTGGTTATGTCTACCAACAAAGGGTGCGATGGTAAATCCCAATCCCAGATATCATGGTGAATAGTTTGATAATGCCAAGCTAGCTCACCAGTTTGTGCACGCAATGCTAACACTGAATTAGCATAACGATTATCACCCGGTCTTAGTCCTCCATAAAAATTTGGTGAGGCGCTAGCTGTGGGAATAAATACTAAATCTCGTTGGCTATCTACAGACATGGTTGTCCAAACATTGGCTCCACCAACCGTATAAGGGAGTGACTCACTGGATTCTGGGTCTCTGATCAAAGTATCAAAAGACCATAGAAATTCTCCAGTCACAGCATCAAAACCTCGAACAGCCCCATTGACTGAGCTTGCATCTTTAAATTTATTTCCTGTGCCTCCTATAATCACCACTCCATTGACAACTGCGGGCGGTGATTTAAGTTGCATCGCTTGAATTTGGTTGGTTGGTTCAATTTGCTTAATATAAGGCAAGACATCAACCACGCCCTGTGACCCAAATTCTGAACAAAGAGTGCCACTGATGGCATCAACAGCAATTAGTCTTTTATCATTGGCAGCGAGAAACAGGCTATGAGCACACAATTCATTCAGCTCTTTATTGGGATTCTTCCATTGAGCTAATCCTCGGCAATTAAATCGCCCTGCGAACGGTCGCAAATCAATTTTTGGATCATATGACCAAACTTTTTTTCCCGTTGCTCCATCAAGGGCGATTATTTCATTAAAGGGAGTGCAAAAAACCAAAAACCCTCCTGCTTCCTCTGGCAATACTATCGGAGTGACTTGAAACCCCACTAATTTTTTTAAAAACGAGAATTGCTCTGGAATCCGATCTAAATGGCCCGTTTTATATGTCCATGCTACTTCTAGATTATTAATATTCTCTCGATTAATTTGATCCAAATGAGAATACCTAGAGCCGCCTTCATCGCCACCATACTGGGGCCAATCACTATCTTGAGAGAAAGCAGTTGTTGTAATTAATAAACTGAATAAAAAAACCCAAGGCATTAGAGAATTTTGATGTGTGTTATTCCAATACATTAATTTAAATACCATGTTAAAAAATACTGGGTAGGTTTCCCTACCCAGTGTTATATCGAACAGTCCTAAAAGGACCCAGTGTTTACATATATTGTTCTCTGTACCAATCGTTGATATCGTCCCCAGTGGTTAATAAAACATCATCATGGCTTGCAATGTATTCAAAAGCCCGCTTTAGATGTTTAAACTTATTGGGTTGTCCAACATGAAAAGTATGGAGACAAACAGGCATACACCGAGCATTTGTTGCACCCTCTTCATAGAGAACATCAAACTGATCAACAATCATATCGCCAAATGCCTCAGAAGAAACGCCGACTCCAGAGTGTCCTAAGAAGGCTGGAATATCATTTAATTCAACGGTGTAGGGAACCGCAATTAAATTATTGTTTGGCGTGTTAAATCTGAACGGATGGTCATCTGCTGTGTAATCACAAAGATATTCCACACCATTCTCTTCGAGGATTCTTGGCGTATTATCCGTGTGAGTTAAGAAAGGGCTTAACCATCCTTTGGTTTTTTTACCTAAAGTATCTTCCATCGTCTTACAAACAGTGCTTATGATCTCACGCTCTTTTTCTTCGGGCAAAGGAGTATGTCCCCCCTCACCATCAGGTGGATTACCAATAAAATTGGCAGGTGCATTATTAATCCCGTGTCCAATAAAAGCCCAATCTCTGGCAAGTGCTTCTTCAGTTATTCTAGGGTACTCTCTGATAATTTCAGAGTTAAGACATACGGTGCCTCGCATCCCAAGTTTATCCATTAATTCCATCATTCTCCATAGACCCACTCGGTTGCCATAATCTCTCCAACCGTAATTCAACGGATCAGGAGAAAAGGCAGCTGTGCCAGGGATAAGTGATGTACCCGGTATTGCTGCAGGAAAATGTTCTATATTGATATAAGGCATCACTGCCACCCGAGCGCCATCAGGCAACTTGAAAGGTTCCCGATCAATGATCGGAACATAATCATAATGTTTACTTTGTGTTAATTCGCTCATTATTACTCCTCTGATTTATATTAATTTTCTATAAGCTATTTAGATAACCCATGGCTTGTTCTTTACTAATAACATCTCCATATTTTGCATTGATGTCAAATAAGTTAGCTTCATGAGGTCCTTCAGCTCTATCGCCTATACACTCTCGTACACAGATGGGTCTAAATCCATGCTGAACTGTATCAACTGCCGTGGCTCTAATACAGCCTGAAGTTGTGCAACCGGTTATGATCAGGGTATCAACACCCATCCCATTCAACGTTGCAACTAAAGAGGTTCCAAAAAAAGCGCTGGCATATTGTTTGACAATCACAACTTCACCTTCTGCTGGTTCCACACCTTCACAGAACTCTGCATAGGGATTACCTAGAACTAAATCTTTTAGTACAGGTGCTTTTTTGATCCACACACCGCCATCTTGAAGATGCGGCTCTGTATACAAAACCCTTGTATGAATGATTGGTACATTTTTAGATCTAGCTAATTCCAGTATGTCGGGCATTTGAGCGACGCAGTCGATAACACCAGGTGCATACAAATCTGAACCTTCTGTTGTGTAACCTTGTAATAGATCTATAACTATTAATGCTGATTTTTTTCCAAAACCAAGTCCAGTGTCCCAGACGCCAGCATAATTTTCTTGTGTCGATTCATCTGACATATTGCAATCTCCTATATATTTAGTATGACCACCACCCAACTTTTTTAGGGGCGAACTGTTAATCATAGTAAATAATTAGTCTTTTGTTAATTGTTTGTTGTAATGAAATAAACCGTAGGATAAAGAAATAAAAGCGACAGGAGCTGATATCAGGTTAACAATAGTAATTGAGTGGCCAACTGCAAGATCACTGTGTAAAAGATAATCAGTAATGAAACCAATGCCTGTAGTGGCAATAGCAGCCGTGAGTAAATTCATAAATAGCATATAAATAGCTGCCATTTGTGCTCTAAGTTGATTTGGAGATATGATTTGTAAAACAATAGGGCCCACAGCTAAAGGCATGCTGGCAAAAAAAACAAAAGGGCATAACAATGCTATTGTTATATCAAGATTAGTGATTGATGAAACAAAGAGAGCAAACGGGACAGGTAAAACGGCAGCCATTAGACCCACACGAAAGAAACTATCTTGATAATTTTTACTTTTTAAATAATCAACCAGCCAGCCACCAAATAACACACCCGAACTAGACAGGAAAAAAAGAATCAATCCTAATACTCGTCCACTCTCAGCAATTGAGACCTCATGGACTCTTTGCAGATAAGTTGGAAACCATGTAAAAACAGTTGTTATAGGAATGGCTAACATTCCAAATCCCACAAAGACCGCCATGTAGACTTTCCAATTTGCAAAAACAAATGAAACTGTGTCTCTAATAGAAACTGATTTTCCAAACTCTTCTTTCATGCCAGTTCTTTTAGGTTCTTTGACCGTTAGCATCACTAGAGCCATCAGAACGCCAGGTAAACCAACAACAATGAATGCAATTTGCCATGGTTGCAATACCCCAAAGATTGGGAGAGTAATAGAATCAGCATTAACAGCAAAATTCACTACCATTCCACCAATAATAAATGCAAGACCGCCGCCAAATAATGCTCCAGATTGATACACAGCAATTGCACGACCAAGTTTATTTTCTGAAAAGTAGTCTGCGATCATTGAATAAGCGGCAGGCGAAAGAGTGGCTTCTCCAACTCCAACACCAATTCTTGCAAAAAATAAATGGGAAAAACTCTTAGCTAAGCCACAAGCAGCAGTCATCAAGCTCCATAAAAAGATGCCTATAGAAACAATTATTCTACGACTTTTTTCATCAGAAAGTTTTGCTATGGGTATCCCAATAGCTACATAGAAAATAGCAAAAGCAAGCCCCATTAAAAGCCCCATTTGTGTGTCTGATATTCCTAAATCAGACTGAATCGGTATCACCAACAAACTTATAATAATTCGATCAACAAATGAGAGTATGTATGCGAGCAGTAGAATAAAGACAGCATACCAACCAGCCATAGAATTTTTCTGAACGTTATTGATATAAATCCTTATGAATTATTGACTTATTTTCTGTGATTTGATGAACGTTGCTATTTCTTCTAATTCTGATTCGGGTAACCATGAAAAACCTGGCATCACGCCACCGGAAATTGAATCTTCGGAATCAAACATTCTCCCAGCATTTAGAAATTCTATAGTTTGCTTGATATCCATGTTTTGCAAAAATAAAGAATCGGCCAGTGTAACGCCTAGGCCAGGAACTCCTTCAAGATTTGAACCATGACAAAAGCCACAACGCATTAAATAAGATTGGTTAGAGATTTCACCAGGCTGAACATTATCCACAACTTCAGTATTTATAGGATTAGCCTCTTCATCAAGATCATAATTTCTTGATGACATACCAAAGGCCATTACATTGGGAGTGCTAGCCATGATAATACTTTGGTCTCCGGAGTCATCTATCATTCCAGGCGCATTCAAACTATACGAACCCATGGTAAGAACCGCGACAATCGTTGAAGCTAAAATCACTGAGATTTGACGAGAAGTTTGGAGTCTAATCTTAGGTATAGAGTTAATTAAAGTAATAATTAAAATACTGGAACACAATAAAACGCCAATATGCAGAATAAAGACCAATGTCTCAGGTGACCATTGACTGCCTTGATGATAAATATTAGTAATGCTGTCGGCAGACTGGAGAGAGCCTAATTTGACTGAAGAATATGCCCATTCTAAATCAAACCAATTTTGTATAGCTGTAAATAAACTGGCTGTAACAGCAAAACCAAGAGCGTATCCTGATTGTCTTAGAACCCCAAAAAGACCAGAAACCATTCCAGCTCTTTCAGGCGGTGCGCTTGCCAGCATTAAATTATTATTTGGAGAGAAGAATAACCCTGTCCCTGCCCCAATAAGAGCCATGGCAGGTAAAATTGATAACACCGTTGAGTCTGCATTCACCAAGAACAACAACATATAACCAACACCGGTCAATAGTGCTCCACTCATACATAGTTTCTCAGGCCCGGCACGGTCTGATAAATTCCCGGCTATAGGGCTAATTACAAGTGTGGCTAAAGCTGCCAATCCTAGAGCAAGGCCTGCATCCCAAGCCTTCATTTCTAGGCCATTGATCATAATAATGGGTAAAATAAATAAATACACAGGAAAGCTAGCAAACACTGATGCAAAAGCAATTGAGGCTTTAGTAAAATCATTACTTTTTGTAAAAAGCGATAAATCAATTAACGGATCAGGATGTTTTCTTTCCTGCTTAATAAACAAAAAGAACAGCACAAATCCTAAAGTAAAGATCATCCAAACCAATGGATCAAGATGATTGTCTTCAACAGGAAGTTTGTTACAACCATACAGAATGCCGTAAAGGGATAAAGTTAAATAAGCTGCGCCTAAATAGTCATAGGTTTTTTGTCGTTTTGAGAAACGAAACGGGTACTTGAAGCCTAACGCTAGAAAAGCCAGCAGTATCGCCAAAATTGCAAATGGAATTCTTGCCCAAAAAATTGCAGTCCAATCGTAAGCATCCAAAAGCCAGCCAGCAAAAACAGGTCCCATAACAAACCCAACAGCATTAGCTGCTTGGAGGATGCCCAATGCACTGCCTCTTTTATCTGGTCCATACATGGCGGTAGCAATAGCAAAGGTTGTAGGAAGAAAAAGAGCCATTCCAAAACCTTGGATAAATCGGAGAATAATAAGGGTGTTAGCATCTGGAGCCCAAGCACAGGCAATCATAGCCAATCCATAAATTAAAGTGCCAATCTGGAAAAATCTTGCGTGCCCAAAACCATCAGCCATTTTTGCTGCTAATAGCATAGGCCCGCTCGCGGCAATTAAATAACCCAGAGCAACCCATACTATCTCACTGGTGCTGGAGTCTAATTTATCGATCATGTCAGGGATGGCAATTGGGGTAAAACTTGAATCCAAACTTGCCATCACTGATGACAGAACCAGTGAAGACATAATCAGAAAGATACGTGCCTTAGATAGTTGCATTAACTTAGGTCTAATTAACTAATATGAAATTAATAAATTTTAACGTCAGGAATTTTAAACAAGGATTTCCATTCTTTTGCGATGAGAAGATCCATGAGTCGAGATTCTTTGCCTTTTTGTTTCCTTTCCATTTCATAATCTAAGGTAATCAATGCTTCATCAACTGTTTCACCAAATAGGCTCCTTAAATATTCTATGGGAACTCTTGGTTCATCAGAAAACTCACCATTCTCATCAAAGTTGGGAGGTAGAATTGGTGGCACATAAAACACATTTGGATCAGTACCGTATTCTGGATGCAATGGTAGAGCCACTTTCCATTGATAAACTAATTCATTGATGGGTCCGTCTTCATCTTCTAGAAACCCAACAAATCTTAATCGCCCTGGGCATTGTCTTGCGCAAGCCGGAGCAACCCCTTCTTCCAATCGTGGAAAACAAAAAATACATTTCTGGGATTTACCGGTCACATAATTGAAATAGATTTTGTCATACGGGCACGCTTTATTGCATTCCCTAATGCCTTGACATTTATCTTGATCGATAAGGACAACCCCATCTTCTTCCCTTTTATAGATAGCACGAACTGGACAAGCTTCTAGGCAAGAAGGTTTTGTACAGTGATTACACATCCGTGGTAAATAAAAATGATAGTTATTGGGATAGTCACCAGAACTGGTGTCTTCATCCCAGTTAGAACCTTTACCTTTCTCCATAGGCGTTTCTTGCTGTAACCTGACTTCAACACCCTTAAAGTAAACCTCATCATGATTAAGAGGAACCTCTTCACCATGATCTTGTTTTGTCGGCATCAATCCGTCTCTATTCAAATTACCTTGATCATCAAAACCACCGCCATCGTCTTCCCAATATCTAGGATATCCAGGACCAGGTTTAGTCTCAACATTATTCCAAAGCATATACTCTTGACCAGGCTCATCGGTCCATAATGACTTACAAGCCGTAGTGCATGTTTGACATCCAATGCACTTGTTCAAATCTATTACCATTGCTACTTGTCCCAAATCAACCCCCTGAATTTTCTTTTTGATTTATTGTTTCCTCTTGCCACTGAAGATCATGAGAGAGGAATGATTCTAATTTTATACCAATTTTGCTATAGATATCATCACTTGATAACACTTTAATTGTTTCAACCAGTTTTGGCACCCAATTCATCAGATGCTTTTTAGAGAAATCTAATTGACCAAGTTGGAATGAAAGCTTGTCTTTTTCTACTTGTGACTCTCCAACAATAAGGAAATGCATAAACTCTAATTGAATTGATAGATGATCCATTTGCCATTGAAACTCATCATTCAATTGATAACCAAAATATTCATAAAAACGCACAAGATCTTCTCGTAACTTAGCTGGTTGCATCATAAATAAATCTTCGCGAATAGATGCTGGAGGTCCGGTATCACCCACTTCGAATAAAGCGCTATATTGAGTCTTTAGTGCAGACTGCTCTTCTGCACAAAATTCATTTATAGTGCTTTCTAAATCAAAATCAAATGGCAACGGTAGGGTTTGAATATCAATGAGTTTATCTTTTTGATTCATATCATGGGGTGAACTCATTAGAAGTGAAAAGAGGCTATAGGTTATTGCCCTTGAAGCTGAAGTACTCTCAGAAATTCTTATTTCATCAAGACATAGACGCTCCATAATATTACTTACGCTGATTTCTCAAAATCACAGGTAAAATCTTTATACGTTTGATTTGGCGCAAACGCTAAAGGTCTATAGCCAAGATGGCCGTAATCACCTGCCATTGATGTCGGCTTGATTAAGCCCCCTGTTGGAATAACCTCACCAAAATTCTTTTGGTCTTTAAACATTTTTGGGTCCCAGCCATGATACATAAAGAGCATGCCAGGTTGTATGCCAGAACTAACGTGAGCCATGGCAAAAAATTCACCCGCAGAATTATAAATTCTAACCATATCTCCATCATTAACACCTCTAGAATCTGCATCATTAGGGTTGATATATATATCGGGTTCGCCTCGTTGTAAGCTTAAAAGCAATGAATCATCTCTCCAGGTGCTATGAATTCCATGTCTTGCATGTCCCATCATCATTCTCATTGGGTAACCCTTAATAGATAATGGCTCTTTAAATGTGGGTAGCGTTTCTCCAAATTCGATAAACCATTCATGGTCAATATAAAATTGTTGACGTCCTGTAAATGTTTCATAGGGGTGTTTGTCAACAACGCTTTTGACCACTTCAGTATGGTAAGGTGAGTCTTCATTATCCCACATGGTGTTTTCAACTCCATCAACCTTAACAATTCCCTTTTCAGAGAGTTCTTCAAAACTTATTTTAGGAATGCCATGACTAGTATTGATAATAAATTGAGCCACATCTTTGGAGCTATTGATACGACCGCCCATTGTATATAGTTCTAGGGTTTTCGTGTAATCCCTTCTGACACTTCTTCCATCTACAGCATCCATAATTGGTTTAACGTTTCTTTGCTTGGCTCTTATACTGATAGCTTCTGCTAATCTTCTGTTGGCCTCCCAATCATCAACAGATTCCCCTAAGGGAGTTACTGCCTCATTGAGCACCTGCAAATACGGTATTCTTGACTGCAACATCAGATCATTTCTCTCATAATGATGTGCTATAGGTAAAACATAATCAGAGTGCATTGAAGTCACACCCATATCAGGTGTTAAAGAAACGATAGTCTCCAATTCATCAAACGCGGTCTTCCTCCAAAAACTCCCAGTTGCTCGCCAGTTGGCCCCATTATTTCCAGCAAAGAAGCCCATCTTCCATCCGTTTTTACTGTAGTCAGGAAACCAATCTTCCTCGATACTTTTACGGTAATGTTCATCAAACTCATCAGCGAGTTCTTGCCCATACATTTTTGCATTCAGCTGTTTCATTTCTGCGTGATCATAATCCCATGTTGTTGCAGAAATAATTCGGAAAGCAGGACCAATATCTGAGGCGCCGAATTGGTTCATACCTCTGGATACTGGGGCATTGGCAATTTGCAACCCTCCCCCTTCTCTTCCAATACTGCCGGTGAGTGACAACATCAGCAACATAGCGCGCTGCAGAAGATCTCCATGCAACCACTTACAAGATGCATAACCTGCATAGATCATTCCGGGTTGAGCTTCAGCAAATATTCTGGCAGTTTTACGAATAACCTCAGGATTAACGCCAGTTATTTCTGAGGCCTTTTCTGGGGTATAGTTTTTACATTCTTCTTTTAATAATTCGAACACTGTGGTGACTTCAACTTCTCCATCCAAAGTATCCACGGTCCATCGACCTTCAAGTCTAGGAGCAATATCACCAAGCTCTAAAGTTCCATGTTTTCGTCGATCTCTACCAAAAGGTTTTTCTGCTCGTCCTGTTCCTGGCGCTTGAACAATTTTATTAGTTGTTTCATCCCACATGTAATAAACATTGTCGGCCACTGCCAATAAACCATATAAGGAGAGATGCTCTCTTCTGAGAAACTCTTTGGTGTCTGTTCTAACCAATAAAGGCAAATCCGTTTGCTCCTTAATGTAGTCTCCCTGATAAAGATTTTCTTTGACAATAACTTCTACCATAGACATAGCCAGAGCAGCGTCAGTGCCTGGTTTTGGGTTTAGCCATAAACTTGAGTGCATCGCGGTGGGGTTAAATTCTGGTGCTATCGAGATTACTTGTGTGCCATTGTATCTTGCCTCCCAGAAGTAATGAGCATCTGGAATCCTGGTCACTGCAGGATTACTCATCCAAACAAGCACACATTTAGACTTATACACAGAAGCAAAAGTATCTCCAGTGTAAACCTGCCCAAGGGTCATATAAGACCCAGTTGGTAAATCACCTACTCCTGAAAAAAATTCTGGTACTGTCATTCCAGTGATGTTTGAAAATCTTAAATGAGCTGCAAAAGATGCCATCTTGATTGACATTTGTGTGCCACTTCCATAGGAAATACATTCTGGATTATATTCAATCGCATAGTCTAAAAACTTATCTGCTATTTCTGTTGTTGCCTGCTCCCAACTGATTCGTTCCCATCGACCTTCACCGCGATCGCCTATTCTTTTTAGTGGATATAAAACACGTTGCTTACCGTACATGTATTTGTGATGACGCATACCTTTTTGACAGCCCCTTGGTCCAAAATCAGGAGCATCACCAATTTGTTCATATTCTCCTTGCTGTTCTTCTCTCCAGACGACACCATTTTTGATGTAGACATTGAAAGCACATGTGCCCGAACAATTAGTCCCATGGGTGCCTCTTACTACCCTGTCCCAAGTCCATTTTTTACGATACAAATCCTCCGATCCTTTATAAGAATTGTTAGCAAATGCTTGATTTGGATTAGCGTAGTTGAGAAGGAGTCCTAATGAGGTCGAACCTTTTAGGAATTTTCTTCTATTTAGTTTAAGTGAAGTGCTCATTTCTCATGAAATATTCTAACTTAAATCTAAATATTTATAATTCGTTTATGTAAGAAAGTTAAAATAACAAATCAAGGACTCAAGGTATTTACCGAGATTAAATGTGATATAACAGAACTATGATTAGCTATAAACAAGCCATTGAAATCATTCAAAGCTCTATAAAGCCTTTAAAGGTTAATAAGAGCGATATTCACAGTGGCTATGGTGTTCTTGCAGAAGATTTATTTGCAACATCCGAAATTCCTGAGTTTTCAAATTCAGCAATGGATGGCTTTGCTCTTAGTTCTGCTGAAACAGCAGAAGCTTCAGAGAGTAAACCCATCGAATTTGAAATTATTGGAACGATATTCGCAGGTGAATCACCTCCTGAAACTAGTTTACCTTTGAGTACCTATGAAATTATGACAGGCGCAGTTGTGCCCAAAGGTTTTGATAGTGTGGTCCCAGTGGAGCAAGTTACTACGATTGATCGAGACGGTAAAAAATTCTTAGTCATAACTGGCAAAGTCTCTAATGGTCGTAATGTGAGGTTAGCCGGTGAAGATTTTAAAGCCGGCGATCTTATTTTAGAGAAAGACAACACGATCGAGCCACATGTCATGATGTCTGCGATTGCCAATGGCATAAAATCAATAAAGGTATACAGCCCACCAAAAGTAAGCATAGTGACCACTGGAAGTGAATTAGACAATAAAGACGGTCCGAGTATTGCTAATACAAACGGTCCATATCTAGAAGCTTCACTTCGACGTTCCGGAATTATCATTCATCAGAGTTTTCACGTAAAAGATGTGAAAGAGCAAATCAGAGACCGGCTGCAACAATCAATCGATCTTGGCTCAGATATGATTATTACCACGGGAGGTGTTTCTGCAGGGAAAGCTGATTTTGTGCCTTCGGTATTGGCTGAAATGGGTGCTGATATTCTCTTTCATAAAGTTTGGATCAGACCGGGTAAACCCATACTGATGGCGGTCTTCTCGAGTGGGCAAATCGTCTTTGGTCTTCCTGGTAATCCTGTTTCTGTTGCTGTTGGCTTAAGATTCTTTGTTAACCAAGCTTTGAGACTTATGCAAGGTCAGAGCCTTGAACCAAAAATGAAAGCAATTAATAAAAGTGAATACAAAAAATCAAAGAAGTTCTGTTTTTTTGCAAAAGCTCATACAACCGTTAATGCTCAAGGCATTCTTGAAACTAATATTTTAAGCGGTCAAGAATCATTCAAGCTAAAACCCTTTAATCAAACCAATTCTTGGGCGATTATTCCTGAGGGTCTAGACGCACTCAAAAAAGATCAAGAAATAGAAATAGTTCCACTCAATATGGGAGAATCGATCAATCCCTGAATCTATTTATTCAAGGTTTAGAAAGGATTAGTTCTTCAGCTTTATTTCCAAATTTGATAGCTGTAAGTATCACCACAAAAGTAAATATGGGCTCACCGGCATTGCTAAGAATGGGACCAATTGGTGTTGGTTGAGCAGCAAGCAACATAATGAAACAACCTACCGCGAGCCAAGGCCACTTATGTTTTATCCATATTGCTATTCCTGATGCCAGAAGTATTAATGTAAGAAGTATTGCGGCTGCTGGAGACACTCTTGTGCCTATACCTTCTAATCCTGGAGTACACGCCTGTCCGACCGGGACCTGTGTCACATATCTGAGAGTTTCGCCATAACACGCGGGGTAAAAATCTATAATAAAAATGTGTCTGAAGTCTTCTATTATAAAAAACACCGCAAGAATACAGAATGAGCCCATAACATATTTATTTGATGCGAATTTAAAATCAGCTCCTCTCAAAATCATTCCTGCTACTATAAAAAGAAGTGGCAACATCAACCAATGTGCTGAGTAACGAATATATGTTGCGATCAAAAGAAGATTCCCTTCCCCTAGAAATTGTCCTATCGCAATTACAAAGGAATCAAACCAAAGTAATGACGTAGGACAAAGTATTAGAAGAAGCATGTTATTGGGTTGTTTTAAGTATGCGTTTGCTGCGTAGACCAGGCAAGCCGCGGCTAGAAATGCTATAAACATATATCCAATAGTAATCATTCTGTTACCTATATTTTTGTCTCACCTCAATAAACACTATCTTTAATTTATCTTTAGTTATTTGGGTGATTGGTTAGAATTAAAACCCATTTATGAAAAAAAGTTAACTGTTTATGTTTCCAGAATCATTCCAACTCTATTTTTCAACCCATCAGGATCAGTTGTATTTAATCACTTTGATTCTGGATTTGGGTTTTACTGTGATGATGTATCGGTTTTTTGGGAGACATGGATTACTCGCCTGTATAGTGCTCTCAATTCTTCTCGCTAATCTCCAAGGACCAAAGCTTACAGTCATCTTTGGCATGCAAACCAGTTTAGGAGTTATTTTTTATTCGAGTATCTTCTTTGCTACCGATCTTATGAGTGAAAAATTTGGAAAAAAAGCCGCAGATGGTGCAGTGATGATGGGTTTTAGTATCAGTGTAATAATATTAATCATGTTGAGTATTTCACTGCTTTTTCTCCCCTCGACAGAAAATGAACTAACCTTTTCTACAGAAGTTCATGAGGCCTTTGTGAGAATCCTAGATTTCACACCTCGTTTTATTTTTGGCTCACTGCTTGCTTATCTCATCAGTCAGCGTTTTGATGTCTGGTGTTTTCATAAAATTAAAGCTTGGACGAATGGTAAACATCTATGGTTAAGAAATAATCTATCAACCATGGCCTCACAAACAATTGACACCACACTTTATTCTTTAGTGGTTTGGTGGGGCATCGTTGATCTTCTAACAGCTATTCAGCTGGGTCTTGCAAAAATGGTCTTCAAAATAGCAATTGCAGCCTTTGACACACCCTTTATCTATTGGGCTAGAAACTGGACAATCAAAGACTCTGTTAAATAGTTTAGTGGCAGGCTTGGCCGTATTTCTTAAGTCTAAAATAGTTATAAGGCAATGGTGTAATAAATCCAGCTAAGAGCATAATCGGGATCACCCACCAGGTCAGCATTGCTCCGCCCGTTAGTAAAACATCGACAATATTCATCGCTGCCTCCATGGAAATCATAGAAATAAGGGACATTCCAATGGCTACTTTAAAAGCCTCTTTGAGAATCATTTGCCTCGAAAGGATAAAGGTCTCAAGCATAATAGAAGTAATCAAGCCATTGATGATGGCCAAAGTCATTATGCTGAGGACTGACCATTCCCAGGGGTTCTGTGTGATCTGGAAGAAATAAATTGTTCCAAAGTCACCGATTGAGCAACCTAAAAGACACCAAAGTGTATTTATAGATGCTCTTCTCCATGTGTGCTTACACTTCCATGAAATGGATGATTTTAAAGTTTCTGTCTGGTCCATGCTTTCTCCTCAAGAAAATATACGATGATTATAAATCATTTTATTATAGGATTATCTTTAGTTCCTAAAAAACTTTCACACCTTTGCTTAGATTTTTCTTCGCAAGCTTCAGGGCTAAGATTCTCACATCTAAGTTTAGCTCTCTCAAAACACTCATCAAACTTTATTTCAAACTCATTATCAAATTCCTCAGGTGTCCTTCCCTCACAACCCAATAAGAGAATAGACAATAAAGAAATTGATAAAAAAATAAAGAAATTTTTACTCATATTCATATCGTGTTTGGTTATATGTTCTATTTTAGAACACACAATAGGCATAAATACATCATAAGATGTATTTGATGGTATGAATTAGAAAGGAGACTAGTCTCTATCTTCTCTAGGTTTAGCTTGATTAACTCTGATAGCTCTTCCAGACTGCTCAGTTTCATTAAGTGCTTCGATAGCAGCTTCTGCAGCTGCATCATCTTCCATCTCAACAAAACCAAAACCTCTGGATCTACCGGAGTATTTATCAGTGATGATATTGGCTGATGTTACCGATCCGAATTCAGCAAACAATGCTTCCAAGTCGTCTTCGGTCATCCCCCAAGCTATATTCCCAACATAAATATTCAAAATAGAAACTCCCATATAGGATTAAAAAGTGCATATTAAACGGTTCTGAATAAATTACTAATCTTTTTTTCAAAAAAATCAAAATTTTTTTTTACTTTAAAAATTCAGCAATGCATTTTGACCACTCTTGAGGTTGCTCATCAACGATATCATGAGTGCCATTTTGTAATTCTTTAAAGATAAAATCGGGTCTAAGCTCTCTGGCTCTTAGAGCTGCAAAGTAAATATCATCGCCAGTATTCGTGAGAATCATGGTTGGATTTTCTATCTGCAACAGCACGCTTTCCAAGTCTTGGTTGAATGCAGCTTTAAAACCATAAATATCATTTTCATCAGCGCGTAGCATTTGAATAATGCCATTTTGCATGGCATCAAGATTTGTCCAACCGGGTGTGAATTCTATGCGTTTATTCCATAATTTAAGCAAGTGACTTCCGTCCTTCTTCAAGGCAACAGAGGGTGCGTTCTCAATCATCTGTAACATTGTCTGTTTTTCATCTTGTGTTAATACTGGGGGTCCATTCAGAATAATTTTATTTATAAGATCAGGACGAATCGATGCCAATTCAGCAACTATACATGCGCCCGTATGATGACCTAACAGTGATACCTTGTCATAACCAGTGGATGCAATCACATCAATAACACATTGTGCATAATCTAAAATTCTTGGTTGATTACTTGGACCATCAGACTGGCCATACCCAGGCGTATCGATACCTATAGATTGGATTCCTAATGAAGCCAATACTGGGTATGCAGAATTAAACATTTCAAGTGAACTTGGAGATTGATGGCATAAAATTAAAGGAGTCCCGTCCCCATAAATCTGAAAATGGACTTGGCCGAATTGACTGTTTATATAAGACTTTTTGACGTTATGACGCATAAAAAAAATATTTTTAAATAATTTAACATGCCCTATCTGCAAAGGATATAATCATGTTCTTATAACAATAAAGTACCTTCACTCGCATGCAAAATCTTGAGCATAATTTAAAAGAAATTATTGATATAGTTGGAACAGATAACCTTGTAACAGATAAAGAGTCTCTCAGCTTTTACTCCACAGATGTTTTTGAAACAGCAAAGGAACAAGCTGTTGCAATTGTCAGACCCACTAACGCTGATGAGTTGATAGAAGTAACTCAAACTTGTATAAAAAATGAGGTACCCATCATCGTCAGAGGTGGTGGCGCTTCCTACACTGGGGGTTACCTTCCTGTGGTTAAGAATACACTCATTATTGATACGATAAATCTTAAAGCTATAGAGATTAATGAAGAGGACATGTATGTCACTGTTGAACCTGGGGTCACTTGGCTTGAACTTTATGAAACGCTTAAACCCCTGGGATTAAGAACTCCATTCTGGGGTCCCTTTTCTGGCAAGGTATCAACTGTAGGTGGGTCCATGTCGTTTCATGCACTGAGCCATGGAACAAATAATGCAGTGTCCGCCGATTCACTATCAAGCTTACAAGTGGTTCTGGGTAATGGAGATGTTATCGAAACAGGCTCACAAGGCAAAGACCCCCAAACAAGTCGATTCTTTAGATATTATGGTCCAGACATAGGAGGATTTTTCCTAGGTGATTCAGGTGCGCTTGGTGTAAAAACCAGAATCTCACTTAAATTAAAAAAGTTTCCAGAAGGATTTGCCGCTTGCTCTTTTGGCTTTCCAGACTTTGAGCATCTGTTTAAGGCTATGAGAGATATAGCAAAACTAGGAGTGGTTTCTGATAACCACGGCTTGGATCCAAGAAAACAAAAAACTGCAATCATGGAAATGGAAAATACTAATCCACTGGCAGCTGCTAAATCTGTTTATTTGTCTTCAAGGAATCCAATTGATGGCCTCACACAACTTGTAAAAATGGGTGTTGCGGGGAGAGGCTTCCTAAAAAAAGCGGCTTTCTCAGGTCACTTCACAACAGAAGGAATTAATGTCAAAGAAGCAAAAATAAAATTAGCTGAAGTCAGAAAGATTGCTCAACAATTTGGTAAAGAAGTTGCAAACTCAATCCCCTTATACCTGCATGCTAGCCCCTTTATGGAATTAACCCCTATTTTAGGTCCTAATGGCGAACTGTGGAAACCTACGCATAGTGTTTTGCCTTTTTCCAGAGTGTTAAAACACGATCAAGACTTTGAATCTTTAATGGAAGAATACAGGTCAAAAATGGAAGAACATGGGGTCACTATGAATCGAATGTTTTCTTTTATTGAAAGCAATGCTTTTCTCTATGAGCCAACCTTTTTATGGAAAGATAAACAATCGATCTATCATAAAAAAATGTACCCTCTCGATCTTAGCAATGTGCCAGTTTATGACGCCAATCCAATCGGCTTAGAACTGGTGCATGAAATCAAAGACCGAATTGAACAAATGTCGGTGGCTAATGGAGCAATTCATTTCCAGATTGGTAAAGATTATCCTTATTTGAAAAACCGTACTGAAGCAACCAGGCAACTATTAATTTCATTGAAACAACAGTTTGATCCTAATAACCTTATCAATCCAGGTAGCCTTGGTTTTAATAAACCTTAACCATAGAAGGAATTTGAATGAGCGAAAACAAAACATTTGATCTGATAATTAAGAATGTACAAGTCATTAAACCCAAAGAAAATGGGATGAATCATTTTGATATTGGCATTAAAGACGGTGTCTTTAAACGCCTTGCAGAAAACTTAGATCCAAATGATGCTCATGAAGTTTATGATGGGGGCGGTAAATTGGCCTTTCCTGGTCTGGTTGATGCTCATATGCACACAGGGATTTATAACCCGCTTGATGAAGATGCAATTATAGAAAGCAGGGCTGCTGCGATGGGTGGGGTAACCTCAAGTTTAAATTATATGAGGACGGGCGGCTACTATCTGAATAAAGGCGGACCTTACACAGATTTTTTGCCTGATGTTTTTAAATTATCTGAGAATAATTTCTTTGTGGATTATGCCTATCATCTGGCACCCATGGATCAAACCCACATCAGTGAAATTCCTAAGTTAATTGATGAGTTTGGAGTGACTTCGTTTAAAATATTCATGTTCTATGGAGGGCATGGTCTGCACGGTGCGTCATCCAGTCAACATGAATTCTTAATGATTGAGGAAGATGAGAAATACGATATAGCTCATTTTGAATTTGTGATGCGTGGCATACAAAAAGCGATAGCAATGTTTCCTGATAAGCAAGAAGAAATTAGCTTAAGCTTGCATTGTGAAACTGCTGAGATTATGGCCGCCTACACAAAGTTAGTTCAAAAGGAAAATCAACTGACTGGATTGAAAGCCTACAGCGCCTCCAGGCCTCCTCATTCAGAAGGGTTAGCGATTTTTATTGCTTCCTACCTTGCCAATGAAACCAAATTACCTAATATCAATCTTCTGCATCTTACTTCAAGAAAAGCCGTAGAAGCTGCAATGCAAATGCAAACGGTGTTTCCTCATATTAATTTCAGACGCGAGGTAACAATTGGTCACTTGATACTTGATGTTGATGCGTCAACAGGAAATTTTGCAAAAGTGAACCCCCCTATTCGACCCAGAGAAGATGTTGAGTACCTATGGGAGAGTGTTCTCAATGGCAACATAGACTGGATCTGCAGTGATCATGCGTGCTGTAAGCATGAAGATAAGGTGGATGCTGACGATGCTGAGAATGTATGGCTAGCAAAATCAGGTTTTGGAGGCACAGAATACTTACTTTCAGCTTTGGTGAGCGAAGGCAGTAAACGAGGTCTTTCATTGAATAGAATGGCAGAGTTAACGAGTTTGAATCCTGCCAGGCGTTATGGCCTCAGAAGTAAAGGTGATATAGCAGAAGGCTTAGATGCTGATGTGGTACTGGTTGACCCTGATGATACTTGGACAGTAAAAGCCGAAGAATCAGAATCGGGTCAAGGTTACACCCCCTTTGAGGGACAAGAACTTAGTGCTAGAGTCACCACCACTTTTCTGAGAGGAAATCGAATCTACGATAATCACCAAGTTATTGGTAAACCGAGCGGTAAATACTTAAAACGACCGTATTAAAAAAAAGCCCCGCAAAGCAGGGCTTTTTATTCTTTACTTAAGAGACCTTAGAACTGATAAGTCACTTCTAAACCTATTCTTCTCTTGTGTCCTGGGTGAGCAAATACTCCTCCAAATTCAGGAGCAGGTATTACCTCAGCCAAGTAATCTTCATCGGTCAGATTCTTAGCGAAAGCAACTATGGTCATGTTATCGGACTCTACACCTAACCTAACATTTACCGTGTCATACCTTTCCCTATCAGTCTTATCGTAAGCCATAGGGGCACCAAAAAGTGAATTTCTAGAATTATCAGTCTGCATGACATGGAACCATGTTGGACCAACAACAGCGTAATCAACTTGGGCAAAGAAGTTTCTGCCATTAGCTAGTGGAATATCAAGAGATAATCCAGCATTGACAGTGTAATCTGCGTGATATGGAACTTGATTACCAACACTATCAGTCCTAACAGAGTTCTTCATAATTTCACTGTCCACTGTTGCTCCTGAAGCGTAAATTGAAATGTTGTCATTTACGATTCCAGTAATAGCTAGTTCAACACCGCTCATTTCAGCTTCGTCAATGTTTTCTACAATTCTCAGTAATCCAAAAGGACCCACAATAAATTCAAAGAACTGCAGGTTAGTGGCGTCTGTTTGGTAATAAGAAAAATCAACACTCACAGTGTTTCCAGCTAATAGTGCTTTAAAACCAACCTCTGTGGAGGTATTAACTTCTTTTGCATAAGCATCAGTGATAGCAACTGGTGAGGCAGGATTTAGAGGGTTAATAAACGTGTCAACGGTTTGTCGTGAACCTGAATTATTAAAGCCTCCACTTTTAAAGCCTTCTCCCCAACTCGCATAAAACGAGGCGTTTTCATCAAGCTGCCAAGCTAAACTAACCTTAGGTTGGAAATGCTCAAAGGTTTTTTCCTGATCTGGGATTGAACTTGCACTACATAATCCTGTGTTTAAAGGTCCGCCTGTGTATGGAGGTCCATCACAATCAATGTAAGTTGATGTAACGTTAGTAGGCACTAAACTGTGAACTCGTCTCTTCTCTTTGTCATATCGACCAGCAATTGATAGTTCAACTGTATCGCTTAAATCAATATCAAAAGATCCAAAGTAGGCACTTACTTTATTACTAAAGTCGTCCCAAACCATTTGTTCAGTGGGGTTATTACCCGATGCAGGAACGTACATGCTTTCAATGACGCCAAAGCCTTTATCAGTGCCTTGGTTTACACCAACTTCTCTATTCACATCAAGAAAATAAGTTCCCATGCTCCATCTAATTGGCTGATCATCTGGTGAACTGACTCTTATTTCAAAGCTTAAATCATCCTGATTTCTTACTTGATACTGAGTGCCATCACATCGTGTTGGCGTATAAGGTCCTAATAGAAGACCATTAGGTACACTTGGATCTGACGTTGCAATATATTGTGGTGAAGGCAATGTAAAGCCTAAACCGGCTGAAACAATTTCCTCTAAAGAATCTAAACAGGATTGATCGCCAAAGAAGAACCCGAAAGCACCACTTGTTCCGTCAGCAGCAAAATCATTCTCAATATCACTATAGAGCGTCCAAGCTGTCATATTGGCCCAACCCAAATCTTTTTCCATTTTAAATGAAAGCTCTAATGACTCTTGATCATTGGTATGAGGAAAATTACTCACAAAATCAAACTTGTGTGTGTTCACATCTTCATAAAGCGTCGGAATACCTAGGAAAGCTTCAAAAGCAGGCAATTGGAACACAGCATTAAAGACAATCGAAGATGTATCAACTTCGCCATAGCGAAGTTTAGCGTCCATGGAAGTGTTCTCATCCATGTCCCATGTCATCCGAGCGTAAATATCAGTTGACTCATATTGATCAACACAATCGTCACAATTCAACCATGTGTTTTCTCTCCAACCATCGCTTGAGTTGTGGTTGGCAATAATACTGAGGTTACGATTTTCCATTGGAATATCTGCTCTTGCAGTAATAGCGTATGTTGAGTCATCCCCTATTGATGCCTTAATGGTCGTAGCAGCTTCATCAGCTGGCTTTGCTGTGGTTACAATAATTGCACCAGCAGAAGCGTTTCTTCCGTAAAGAGCACCTTGAGGTCCTTTGAGTACTTCGATCTGTGATAAACCAAGATACTCTCTATTGAGTGCAGCTGGATTTGTCATAACGATACCGTCAATGATCAAGCCAAAACTAGTTTCAGCATCTCTGGCACCATTGAGACCACGTATGCTGACTTGGGTATCACCCACTTCAGCGGTATCAACAATGGTCACGCCTGGTGTCAAAGCAATAAAGTCTGTTGCTCGTTGCACACCTGATCGTTGGATTTGTTGTTCAGTTAGTACTGTAATAGTTGCTGGCACTTCTCTAAGAGATTCCTCTCTTTGACGTGCAGTGACAGTAATTTCTTCTATTACAGATTGTGAATAAATTTCAGAAACTGGAATCAGCATCAGCATGCTCATGAAAATTCCAAGAGAAATCCTAATGTGTTTATTCATTTTTTTGTTCCCCACTTTGTTAAATTTTTAAGGTCGCTAATTCAGGAATAATACGTTTAAATATTACAATTAGATTTAAAAAATGGTTGTATACTGTGTTGCCCAGTTTTAAATACAACTAAATTAGCTTTCGAGTCGATATTCTACTTGGAATTAACAATCAATAAAAGTGATTAGTGAATTTCAAAAGGTTGTCTGGGCAGGTATTTTATCTATAAATATTATTATTTATAGATATTTATACCTTAATAAAAAACTTAATTTATTAATTTTATTTCTATATAAAACAGATGGTTATAATTTTTCTTGTCACATTTATTGGTCTTATGGGGTTTGGTATCATTCTGCCCTTATTCCCTTTTTATGCTGAACGATTGGGTGCTAGCCCTGAAATTATTACCTTAACCATGGCTATTTTTTCATTGGGTCAATTTTTTGCAGCACCATTTTGGGGTAGGCTGAGTGATAGCATTGGACGAAAAAAAATTCTTGTCTTTAGTTTATTCGGCTCAGCAATGTCTTACGTGTTATTGGCCTTTGCCGACACATTAACTCTAGTGATAATCAGTCGTGCCTTCGCAGGATTAATGGCAGGTAATATTTCAATCGCTTTTGCTTATGTTACAGACATCACAGATGAAAAAAATAGGTCGGCAGGTCTGGGTAAGGTCAGTGCTGCACTTGGGTTGGGCTTTATGACTGGTCCTGCAATTGGTGGTTTTTTAGCTGGCAGTGATGTTGAGAACGCTAATTATGTTTTAACCGCTCTTGCTGGTGCAGGGATAAATATTTTAGCGATGGTTGGAGCCATGATCTTCCTTAAAGAAAGTCTGGAGCCGTCTAAAAGAAAAAGTGTAAAAGGGCTATTTAAAATTTTTGAGGCGAATACATTTTATCCAAGTAAGTTAATTCTTCCCTTGGTTGCTTGTGGCTTATTCTTTTATTGCTCAATGTCACTTATGGAGGCTATTTTCCCATTGTGGGCAAATGTAATTTTTAACTATGGGCCCTCACATATTGGGAGTGTGTTTTTCATGTTAGGGTTGGTGGCCGTGATCATTCAAGGTGGGCTCATTGGACCATTAACTAAATTGTTGGGAGAAAAACAATTAATCCAAATGGCGGCCTTATCGGTGATTACGGGATTAACTCTGATTGGAAGCTCATCCAGTGAATTGATGCTATGGTCTGGTTTATTCTTTTATGGGGCTGGGGCGGCGATGTTTAACCCAAGTCTATCCAGCTTAGTTTCAAAGAGTGCGAAGGCTAATGAACGAGGCATGTATTTAGGTCAATACCAGGCAGCTT
This sequence comes from uncultured Woeseia sp., assembly GCA_964416745.1. Classification (GTDB taxonomy): domain Bacteria; phylum Pseudomonadota; class Gammaproteobacteria; order Steroidobacterales; family UBA11654; genus CACPJA01. Next base: position 5,036 of record CAYQEV010000010.1, on the reverse strand, counting down.
GTGCTATGGGAAGAATTCTTGGTCCGACATTTTCAGGGGTTCTGTACAGTAATTTTCAACCCTCAACACCGCTCTTCGTTGGGGTTGTTGTTGCGATACCTGTGATTCTATTGATTGCAAACTTTTCTTTAAGAAAGCCTGAGGGGGTAATAGAATGATTAGAAAGATGAGACATTGGAGAATAAAATGAAAACAGTCGTTATTACTGGGAGCACCAGAGGTATTGGTCTTGGTATGGCCAAAGAATTTCTTAACAGAGGTCATCAAGTGGTTTTATCAGGAACATCAGATGACTCGGTATCTAATGGCTTAGATTCTATTGATATCATGAAAGATAATGTGATTGGTGTGCCATGCATGGTGCAAGACCCAGATTCTATCCAAAATCTTTGGAATGAAGGTGTTAAAGCCTTTGGTAAAATTGATATTTGGATTAACAATGCTGGGGTGTCCACCTCAAGAAACGGCTTAGAACATTTAAACACTGATGAAATTCTGAACACAATAGACACTAACCTTACAGGGAGCATTCTTTGTACAAAAATTGTGGCTAAGGAAATGCTCAAACAAGGGTTTGGTCAAATCTATATGTTCGAGGGTTTTGGAAGCAACGGTCAATTACAAAAGGGGATTAGTGTCTATGGGTCAACGAAAAGAGCACTCAGATACTTCACTGCTGCCGCGGCCAATGAATACAAAGACACCCCAATTATTATTGCGTCACTAAGCCCTGGGATAGTAACCACTGATCTGCTAATTCGTTCGTCCAAGGAAAGCAGTGAGAATTGGGAAAAAGCAAAAAAGATCCTTAACCTCCTTGCTGATAGAGTCGAAACAGTTACACCTTGGCTGGTGGAACAAACTCTAAAAAATAATAAAAATGGGGCCAAAATAGCGTGGTTAAATCGAACCAAAGTTATGGGTCGTCTATTCTTCGGTGGACTCTTCTGTAACAGACGAATCATTGATGACTGGGAAGAAGAAATGAAAGCACAGTAATCATTAATGGCAACAAAAACAACAGGCAAAGATTTTATTCGTCAGATCATTCGTAATGATCTGGAATTAGGTAAGAATAATGGGCGAATATGTACGCGCTTTCCTCCAGAACCTAACGGCTATCTCCACATTGGCCATGCCCTTTCCATTTGTCTTAATTTCGGCGTGGCGAGTGATTTTGATGGGGAATGCTTTTTACGCTTTGATGACACCAACCCAGCCAAAGAAACCACAGATTTTGTTGAAGCAATCATAAAAGACGTTGCTTGGTTGGGGTTTGATTGGGGCAATCGACTCACTCATGCTTCAGATTATTTCGATGAAATATATGATTGTGCAATTGAATTAATTGAGGAAGGCCACGCCTATGTGGACAATCAAACTGGAGAAGAAATTAGACAAACCAGAGGCACTCTTAACGAACCAGGCACAGATAGTCCTTATAGAAATCGATCGGTGGCAGAAAATTTGGGACTCTTCGAACGCATGAGAAGCGGGGAATTTGATAATGGTGAAAATGTCTTGAGAGCAAAAATAGATATGAGTTCACCCAACATCAACTTACGCGACCCGATCATTTACCGAATTCTTCACCTAGAACACCAACGCACAGCTAACAAATGGTGTATCTATCCTATGTATGATTTTGCACACACCCTTTCAGATGCGATTGAGGGAACAACTCATTCACTCTGTACCTTAGAATTTGAAGATCACCGACCACTGTATGAATGGTTTTTAGATCATCTTAATTTGCCCAATAGGCCACGCCAAATTGAATTCTCACGCTTAAACCTTGAGCACACCATTACCAGTAAAAGAAAATTAGCCGAGTTGGTTGACAAGAACATAGTTGATGGTTGGGATGACCCAAGAATGCCCACGCTCTCAGGGATGAGACAACGAGGCTACCCGGCGAGCACTATTAAAGATTTTTGTCAACGAGTCGGCATAACCAAAAAAGATAAATCCATAGAAATGGCTTTATTAGAAAATTCTGTCCGAGAGAAATTGGATGTTGATTCGCCTAGAATTATGGCAGTGCTGAACCCGTTAAAAGTGACCATTGAAAATTACTCAGATGGGGCAACAGAAGACATGGATGCCAAGAATCACCCAAAAAACCCTGACATGGGCAATCGCTCCATGATCTTTAATAAAGAAATATTTATTGAACGTGATGACTTTATGGAGCACCCATCAGAAAAGTTCTATCGACTAAAACCCGGCGGTGAGGTTCGACTTAGATTTGCCTATATCATTAAGTGCAAAGATATTATTAAAGACGACAAAGGCAATATTATTGAACTGATTTGCACGTATGATCCTGAGACTAAAAGTGGGTCTGGGACCTCAACAAAGAAAGTTAAAAGTGCCATTCATTGGGTTGCAGCAAATAACGCAATTAAAGCTCGAGTCAATCTCTACAATGCTTTGTTTTCAGTGGCACAACCGGATGGAGAAGAAGATCTCAATCCACAGTCATTAGAAATTATAGAGGCTCTCATTGAGGCCAGTGTCGCCAATGCAAAGGTGGGGGATCGCTTTCAATTCGAACGCAACGGTTATTTTATTCTTGATGCTGATGGTGATGATGGCAAAATATTTAACCGGATCATTACTCTTAGGGACACCTGGGCTAAAGTTAAGAATAAATAGACTAAGTCTTGCTGTCTAAAAGCAGTCCTAACCAATTGCTGTAAATTGTCTTTCCTGCATCAATCCAGCTTAGATCGATATCGTGTAAATATTCATTATCAAATTTTATGAATTCCTGAGTGTTGAGGGTGTCGGCTTTAACCTGTTCAAGTCTGCTTTCAGTCTCTGCACTGAAATAATTCTTTGGTGGGTTCGGGTAGTCAGATCTTGAACCGGATAGAAAATTCTTAATCTCTCTTTCATATTCTTTCATTAAACTCTTATCATCATATTCAGGATGGCCCTGAAATAAAACCAGATCTGATTCAGGGGTTGAGGCTAAGAAAAATCCTGCGTTTTGATTTAGTGCCAAAATTTGAAGGTTGGTCTGCTCAATTTCATTAATTGATAAATCATAATAGTGAGAGTGAGGCCCTCGAAAGCCGTCTTTAATCTCTTTAACTAGTGGGTGATCAGGATTGACAAGCTCATGGTTGAACACACCCCATGACTTTGTGTCCTGGAGTTGCCGATTAATATCGTATTTCGCTTTCATCAAGGCGTGTGTTGCCAAACAGGAACATAAAATTGAATTGGTGTTTTGTTCGCCCCACTCCATGAAGTCAATCAATGGACCCCAAAAAGATTCCTGAGTCATGTCAGCTTGTGAAGGGTTAGCGCCTGAAATGATTAATCCATCATAAGAACGAGTCATGAAGTCTTTCATGCTGTTGTAATGCTGATTAATGTAACTTTGTGATTGTTGACCACGCGATGCTGCATCAACTGTGGTTGGATAAACATGGATTAACGTGTCTTCTCGAGCAGCCAAGAGCCTTATGAACTGTCTTTCAGTCGCCTCTAAAGCAGCGTCAGGCATTAAATTTAACAAACCAATGTTTAGTTCATGTTCAAAAACACCGGCTGTGCTGTCTTCAGTAGACAACACAGAGCCCTCATCGATCAGGCGATCAAGAGAGGGAAGCTTGGGATGAGCAACAACAGGCATAAATCTTTAGTGAAACTTAGATGATGGTGACTAAGGCATCCAACATTTCATTGGGGGCTTCATTAACAATAGCGTGCCCACAATTCGGCAACATCACGGTTCTTGAGTGAGGTATATTTTCAATTAATCCTTTGGCATTTCTTACTGGTGTCATGAAATCATCCTCACCTAAAATCAATAAGGTGGGCGATTCAATGTGTTTGCTTCTTTCTAATCCCTCAGAGTAATCCTGGCAGGCTTTGAGATCATTATAAATGACTCCAGGACCGCTGCGTTCAAGCAAGCGTATGAGTTTTCCTAGCATCCAGGTTCCTGGCACTTGGGAGCCCCCAAGATGAGCAGATTGACTGTGCGACCAAAAATTAACCATTTCCTTAGCCACGTGCTTATCGGCTTTGGCGTTATCAAGTAGCACATCACCAACAGGCATGGGTATTGAGGTACCGACCATAGCGAGAGCAGTAATCCGATCCGGGTAGCGAGCAGCAACATCAAAAGCCACCAAGGAACCCATGCTGTGTCCAACAATAATGGTTTTATCCTGGTTACTTGCATCAAGTGCCTTAATCACCCAATCTGCCATGCCCTCAATACTGGGAATAACGTCCCCTTCAGAGCGGCCATGGCCTGGTAAATCAACGGCTAGAATATTTAGTCCGCGTCGGGCAAAGTGGCGACTGGCAAGAGTCCATACGGTGTGATCCATTGCGGTTCCATGAATAAAGGTGATCCCCCTATTCCCTTGAATATGATCTTTACTTCCCGTAGCGATATAAGTTTTTTGATTATCAACATCAATGTACATGATTGTTCCTTATTGTTTCTTTAAGGCTTTCGACGCAGATCTAAAGCCTTTCTCTAGATCTTCAATTAGATCTTGAACAGACTCAATGCCAACAGACAGTCTGATCAAGCCCTCGGAGATGCCCGCTTCCTCCAAATCTTTGGCTGACATCCTTTGATGGGTGGTGCTTGCTGGGTGGATAACTAAAGATTTTGCATCGCCTATGTTCGCTAAATTGGAGAATAAATCCAATCGATCTATAAACACTTGGCCGATCTCTCTGCCGCCTTTAATACCGAAACTGAAAACCGCGGTAGAGCCTTTTGGTAAGAGTTCTTTTGCTAACTCATGGTTAGGATGATTTTTAAGATCAGGATGACTGACCCACTCCACCATGTCATGTTGATCCAGATACTCAACCACCTGACGGGTATTACTAATGTGTTTATCCATTCTCACCGATAGTGTCTCAGTACCGTTAAGCACCAAAAAGGAAGAATGTGGAGCAAGACAAGCACCAAAATCTCGCGCTGCTTCATTTCTGACTCTGGAAATAAAAGCTGCTGGCCCAAATTCTTCAGTAAAAGATAAGTTATGAAAGCCTGC
>CAYQEV010000009.1:0-43071 GCA_964416745.1 uncultured Woeseia sp. | reverse complement strand
GTCCATTTCTCGACCGTATTTTTGTATTCTGAATAAGATTTATATATTTTTGCAAACTTAGGGTCTTTGGTAATTATTTCTGCAATTATCTCTTCTGCTTTTTGTTTAAAAGCATCCATAACCTCTTTAGGAAATGGAGCAATCTTTATGTCTTCCATCGTTTCAATTTGTTTTAAAGAAAACGCATTTCGTGCCATAAACTCTGCCAGCATGCTGTCATTGGTTGCGCTGGCAGCAATATCAATTATTGTTTGTAGGTCTTCTGGAAGTTCATCGTAAGCCTCTTTATTTACAATACACTCAAGTGTTGGCCCGCCCTCATGCCAACCTGGATAATAATAATGTTTAGCCACCTTGTGAAAACCAAACGTTAGGTCGTTATAGGGCCCTATCCACTCGGCCGCATCAATAGTTCCTGTTTGAAGCGCAGTAAATATTTCTGACCCTGGCATTGCCACCGGTGTTCCCCCGTTTCTTCTTAAAACCTCACCGCCAAACCCGGGTATTCTCATTTTTAAGCCTTGTAGATCTTCGACAGAGTTTATGGGTTTTTTAAACCACCCTCCCATTTGGCACCCGGAGTTTCCTGCTGGGTATGGTCTTAGATTAAAAGGCTCATACAATTCCCTATAAAGCTCCATTCCACCCCCATAATAAAACCAACCGTTCATCTCCATGGCATTTAACCCGAAAGGCAGTGTTGTAAAGATTTGTGTGGCTTCGCTTTTTCCCCGCCAATAATAAGCAGCGCCGTGTCCCATTTCAGCTCCACCACTTGAAACAAAATCAAATGTCTCAAAGGCTGGCACCAACTCCCCACCAGCAAAAACCTTTATTTTGATTCTGCCGCCCGAGGCTTTTTCAATATTTTTTGCCATTCTCATCGCTCCAGTACCTAACCCTGGAAAGTTTGGCGGCCAAGTGGTCACCATTTTCCATTTGTAGGTCTCTTTTTTTGCGGCCCTGATTTGGCTCGAGGCGGCAAGCCCGGTGGCACCAATAAGCAAGTCTCGTCGTTTCATTGTCTGTCCTATTTTGTTTGGTGGGTTATTAATGATAGTAAATCATATTGTTTAATTATTATGGTATTTTTAACTGGTGATTGCATTAATACAAAGAGTTTCAAGCGCCTCTGTCGTAATCGACCAAAATGAGGTGTGCTCGATAGATATGGGTTTATTGGTTTTGCTTGGTATTAAGGCGGATGATTCTGCAGCGGTTACGCAAAAACTCTGTAACAAAATTATCTCTCTCAGGGTTTTTGATGATAGCGCTGGAAACATGAACCTAGATGTTCAATCTGTGGGTGGGAGCGTTTTAGTCGTGCCAAACTTTACTCTTGCAGCAGACACATCGAGAGGCAATAGACCTGGGTTTTCCACTGCGATGTCACCAGATAAGGCGGAACCTTTGTTTGAGCTTTTTATAGAGAAATTAAAGGGCGCATATCCCAACATTGAACAGGGTGTTTTTGGGGCTGATATGCAGGTGCGTTTGATCAATGATGGGCCTATAACAATTTCATTGGAAACAAAAAATCCATGATATGATTGTGAAAAGCAATTAGGAATATTTAAGGGGCAAACACATGGGTGCAAGCGGAATCAGTATATGGCAACTTTTGATAGTGCTTTTAATCGTTGTTTTGGTGTTCGGGACCAAAAGACTTAAAAACCTTGGTGGCGATCTAGGCGGCGCAATTAAAAGTTTTCGCAAAGGCATGACAGAGGCTGAAAAAGCAGAAACAGAGCTCTCCAATATTGGGGAAGAGCTCTCTACTTCTGATGAAGAAGAGCCTTCAAGTAACGACGAAGATACCCACCACTAAACCAACATGTTTGATATTGGTTTTTGGGAAATGTTATTGTTATGCGCCCTTGGCTTGATTGTTCTGGGGCCAAGCAGGTTGCCAGAAGTTGCTTTAAAAATAGGAAACTATATAGGTAAGGCTCGTTCCATGGTGAGCTCATTTAGTAGACAAATGAGGCAAGAGATTGAGCTAACGCCCAACAGACCAATGTCACCAAAAGACAACAAACCCGATCCCGATAAAGACTAACCCCTATGTCCAAAGAAGAGTTACAAGAAGATACTCTGCTGTCACACCTCATCGAATTACGCTCAAGATTGTTGAAAGCGGGTAGCGCTGTTCTAGTCTTCTTTGTTGTTTTGGCCCCCTTTTCAGATGTTGTGTTTAAACAGGTTGCTCTTCCGTTAATGCAAAAGCTGCCCGAAGGCTCAACAATGATAGCAACACAGGTTGCTTCACCTTTTTTAACGCCGTTTAAAACCACAATGTTTGCCGCTTTGTTTTTAGCTATGCCTGTTGTGTTATTTCAACTATGGTCCTTTGCAGCGCCGGGTTTGTATAAAAAAGAGAAAAAATTTGCAGTGCCCTTGTTGGTTTCAAGTGTGGGCTTGTTTTATCTGGGTGCTGCGTTTGCCTATGTTGTTGTTTTCCCTTTAATGTTTGGTTTTTTTACCTCTGCTGCCCCAGCAGGTGTCTCTGTAATGACAGATATATCAAGCTATTTGGATTTTGTTTTGGTTTTGTTTTTTGCGTTTGGGATGGCTTTTGAGGTACCTATTGCAACCGTTATGCTTGTTTGGTCGGGACTAACTTCGATAGAGACATTGGAAAAAAACAGGGCTTATGTTTTTTTGGGCGCCTTTATTGTGGGGATGCTCATTACGCCCCCCGACATAATTTCACAAACCTTGTTGGCTGTTCCTGTTTACTTGCTTTATGAGTGTGGCATCCTATTGTCCAAGGTTATAAAAAACAAAGACAACGAGGAGACTTAGTAAAAATGAATACTGAAAACACAACCGCCAATGAAGGTTTCTTTGGTCACCCTATTGGCCTTAAAACTCTTTTTTTAACCGAGATGTGGGAACGCATGTCTTATTATGGAATGAGGGCTCTTTTAGTTTTATATATGACTGGAGCTCTTACAGGGTTTAACCCGGGTCTTGGTTGGAGCAGCATTGAAGCTCAAGCTATCTATGGAATTTATGTGGGCATGGTTTATTTCATGGTTATTCCTGGTGGGTGGCTAGCTGACAATATTTTAGGGCATCAAAAAGCAGTTTTATATGGCGCTATAATTATAGCCTTGGGTCACTTCACGCTTGCTCTGCCGCTGGAACAAACGTTCTTTTTAGGGCTTATTTTTGTCGTTCTAGGAACCGGACTATTAAAGGGCAACATTTCTAGTATTGTGGGAAAGCTTTATAAAGATGAAGATGACAGGCGCGAATCTGGTTACACAATTTTTTATATGGCTATAAACATAGGTTCCACGCTTGGTTTTTTGGTTTGCTCGTACCTTGGAGAAAAAATAGGTTGGCACTGGGGCTTCGGTGCGGCTGGTTTTGGAATGGCTTTCGGGGTCATACAGTTTATTCGGTCAAGGAATTTATTAGGCTCTGCAGGCGCTGAGCCGAACGCTCTTGATGAAGTAAAGCGCTCTAAGCTGGTTTTTCGTACAAAAATAAGCTTGGTCTTAATGGTGCTTGTCATTTTGGGAGGCTTGTTTGGCATCTACACAGTTGATGCTAGAGCTTTTGCTGAAGGCTTTTATTATTTTCTCTGTTTTGTGGCAGGAACTTATTTTCTTTATTTATATTTTTTTGCTGGTCTTAATGGCTCAGAAAAAAAGAACCTTGTTCTGCTGTCGCTCCTTTTTATAGGTGCCGCGGCTTTTTGGTCTGGTTTTGACCAGTCTGCAAGTTCTCTGAGTATTTTTGCAAGAGACTACACTGACCTATCAGTGAGCGGGTATATTATTCCTATAGGGTGGTTGCAGTTTGCAAACCCGATTTTTGTGGTGATCTTTGCTCCTATTTTTGCTGGAACATGGATGCATCTTGCAAGAAAAAATCTAAACCCCTCGCTACCAATAAAGTTTGCGCTGGGGTTGGTTCTTATGGCAATTAGTTTTATGGTTATGCTATACGCTGTGGATCTCGCAATTGTTTCTTCACCGGTTGGCATGAGGTGGTTGATCATCACTTACTTGCTCCAGACCTGGGGTGAACTAACCTTGTCGCCAGTTGGCTTAGCTGCTTTTTCAAAATACTCACCAAAAAAATACATTGGTCAAATGTTCGGGCTTTGGTTTACAGCATCGGCAATTGGCGGGGTTTTAGCCGGGTTGTTAGGTGGTGATGCTCTCGGCTCTGGGCTAGACAGCATCTCTCCTGTGTTCGGTTTTATGGTTAAGTATTATCTGTTAATTGCGGTGGGTTTAATTGTTTTATCTTTTGTTATAAAGACTGCAAAAAATACTCAGAATTAAGCGCTTTTTGTTAAATAACAACAATATCTTAATTATTCTTGTATTTTTAATTGGATTTTCTTAACTGCTCGGTTACATTATTAGTCCTTACTAACTTATGTTATTTCTATACAGGGGAGAATGCATGAAACACATTAATCGTTTCATTGTGGGAATTAGTCTCGCAATATTTATCGCCGCTCCGAACCTCTTTTCTCAAGCGCTTGAGGAAATTGTGGTTACAGCGCGTAAAAAAGAAGAAAATTTACAAGATGTTGCTATATCAGTTACAGCCATTCAAGGGGAAACACTTGAACGTTTGGGCATCACAGATCTTAGCGACGTTACCAAACTGGACCCGTCATTAACCTATGACAAAGGGTTTGCACCGGATGATGTTAGGATCGCAATACGAGGTATTATCAATATGCGTGGACGCCCTGTTGTTGCCAATATTTTTGATGGTGTTGATATCTCAAGTGAGACGATGGGTACCGCTGGGTCCTCCTCTTTAATATCGCCTAGAATGATGGACATTGAAAGGGTTGAGATTGTTAAGGGGCCACAGGTGGCTCTTTATGGAAGAACAGCTTTTGCTGGCGCAATTCAATATGTAACCAAAGACCCTTCAGACACATTTGAAAATACTGCTAGCGTTGATTTCGCACAAGACGGTTTTCATGAAATGAGGTTGAGCTCTTCTGGTCCAATATCAGACACTATGGGCTTTCGATTTAACGCTCTAGCATGGGATTTTGATGGTTTTCACACCAACTCTCACACCGGGGCTAACGTGGGTGGTGGTGAAGGCATTGGTGCTTCGCTTACTTTTCTTATAGAGCCTAACGACAGACTAAGAATTAAAACTCGTCTCGACTATGTCAGTGACGAGTATGACGCTCCTGCCCAAGCAAAAGTGCTCGGGAATGTTATTCGGCCGGTGCCGCAGGCTGCAAGCATGTGTAACGGCGGTTTTGTAAAAGACGCCAGTTGTGACAACGACTATATGTGGTTGGAGCATGCAATGGCCTTTACTCCAGCGCAAGCTGGCTTAATTCCTTTTGCTTCTCCTTGGTATCCATTGAAGCCAGCCTTCCCGGGTGGACCCATGGTTCCAAACGCTACACTAGCTGGCTACGGAAGCACAGGAACCAATGTTGATAGAAACACTGGAATTAATTACATTGGTCATTTTGATGACATGGAACATCGAGACTATGACGGCTACTTCCCTGACGGGGACGACCTAACCATTGCCTTTGACCGCAACCTAGCGCACGGAGGCTATAACGCTGGTAGAGACATGTTTGGCTCAACAAAAGAAGGGTCGAGAGGACAAATTAACCTTAGTTACTCTGGTGAAACTGTAGAGTTCAACTCATGGACCCATATAGCAAACATGGATGTGGCTCAACAATATGACATTGATAAAGAGGTTTTACCTTGGCACATGGTTGAGTTTAATGTTTGGGGGCCTACCAAACTGTTTAGCCAAGAGCTTAGGTTATCAACCAAAAGTGATGGCCCATTCAATATGTCAGCCGGTGTTCTTTATTGGCATGAAAAAATGACGCAAAACTCAAACAACATCACGGGCATGGCTCATGGTTCACGTTGTTTGATTAGAGTTAACAGAGATTATTTTGGGAACGTGCTTAGTGTTGAAGACCTTGGGTTATCATACTTTGCTGGCCCTTGTGGTTATACCGATAGAGACATTGCGCCTTTTGCTGACGGTCTGGCCGCTGCAAGGCCTGTGACGCCGAACATTAGGGACACAAACCATATGTCTTTCTATACCATGTTTGATTATGACTTCTCAGAAAAAATGTCAGCTTCTTTAGAGATGCGCTGGACTGATGAACGAGAAAGGATGACTGGCCCTGTTTACAACGGTAACTTTGGTGTTGATAGTTGCCCTGACAACCCTTACGGGGACTGTATTGATGCCCCGTCTGGTGGCCCTGGTTCAGTCATGGTTTGTGGTAGTGGCGGGCGCTGTGATTATGTGGGTATCGCGTTTGTTAAAAACCCGGCTACTGTTCCTGCTGGTTGGAGAGGCCTTGCTCCTGTTCCAATGAAAGAAGGCACGTTTAGAACCGGCGGAGATTATATATCGCCAAAACTAACGCTTAGCTATCAACTTACTGATGATGTTTTACTTTTCGGATCTTTTGCTGAGGCCAGGAAGCCGGGTGGTTTTTCAACCTTGTCGATTGGTGCTTTCAGTTTAGACCCTAACGCTGATGGAAACCCAGAAGAAATCCAGTTTGCTGAAGAAATTATGGATGTTTTTGAGCTTGGCTTTAAGTCTGTTTTACGAGACGGTTCTGTAAGGCTCAACGGAGCTCTGTTTTTCGAAGATTACACAGACCGACAGGTTAGTGTGCAAAGAATTATTGGGGATCAGCTTGGAAACGTTATAAGAAACGCGGCCGGTGGTGAAGTGTTTGGAGCAGAGATTGACATGGCTGTTGTTCTCAGCGACCAAGTTACTTTGACCGGTGGCTACTCTTATCTAGACTCTAAGTACACCGACTTTAAGCTCACCTCTACTGGCTCTGGTGAAATATCTCGTGCCGGTAACTGTGAAATAACCACAGTAGCTGGTGAGACAACTTGTTTTATCGACAGAACAGGTAATGTGTTTGAACGAGCGCCGAAACACGCGGCCAACATTAACCTGAACTATACTGACGAATTGACGGATACCGGTATTATGTTCTTTACTGAGCTTAATGCCAGATACCAAGATGATCGTGCGGTTGATTTTGATAATAACGCCTGGTTTAAAGAATACTGGAGACTTGACTTCAGAGCGGGCATCTCAAAAGGCAATTGGGAAGGCACCCTTTATGTTAAAAACTTACTTGATGATGACACAGTAATTTCTGGCGGTAATGGCCCAGACATTGGTAACTCTGACTTTAGGTTTGGAATGGTCTTCACGACCTGTCAACCGTTTCCTGGTGGGCCACAAATTGGGTATTGTGCTCCAGGACAAAACCCTAACGGTAAAGCCGGGGGTCCTAGTATTACTGCGGCACCAAGTATTGGTAACGCTTGGTACGCAAGCATTCCTGATCCTAGGCAGGTTGGATTAAGGGTCAAATACAGCTTTTAAAAAAGGCTAACAAAAAAACAATAAGCCTCCTTCATGGGGGCTTATTTTTTTCTGAAGGGTAGTTCTTTGTTGGTTATGTTTTGTTTGGCTAGCCAGTCTTTTACTGCCTGTCCTGTCCCGCTTGGCCAAGGTCTAATATCTTTTATTTTAACGATTTTATAGTCCACCAACTCTGTTAGGTCTAACGTTATCTCGCCCTCCTCAACCAGAACATCGTAAGCAATAATTACTTGGTTCATTTGGAGAAAACTATAAACACCAATCAACGACTTAACCTCGCCGTTTAATCCTATCTCCTCTTTTACCTCCCTTAAGATACCTTCTTCAGCGGTTTCGCCAGCCTCGTGAAACCCTGTAACAAGACTATACCAATGCTTAGGCCAGCCTATAGCTTGGATTAATATTACTTCGTCATTACGATGGGCAATAGCGGCAAGCACTGGTGTTGGGTTGTTCCAGTGAACATATTCACAGTCTGCTTGTGTACAGCTTTTTCGTGTTATGCCGCTCTCTATGGTTTGTGTTAGTGGTGAAGAACAAATTGGGCAAAACTTATAGTCAAAAGAATCCATACGCCATACTCTAAACCGTTACAAAATTTATTGACAGGTATTTGTGGCCACTAGAGATCGCCTCAAAAACAGTGGATAATGGGTTGATTAAAACTTGGAGTAAATTATGTCTGTTTATTTAGTTTCAGTTTGTGAGATAACAAACATGAGCAATGATTTAAAAGAATACGCACAAAAGTCTGCTGAGCTTATACAAAAGTTTGGTGGGTCTTACGTTACAAGAGGGCCGGCAACCGAGATATATGAGGGTGGGCTGTTAGCCAACAAAAGTGTTATTATCACCAAGTTTCCTGACATTGGTTCCGTGCATGCTTTTTGGGAAAGTGATGAGTATAGCGCTATAAAGCCAAAAAGAGAGGGCACAGGGGTTTATGATATTGGGGTTTACCAAGGGGCTGAGTAATTATTATGGGTTATGACGAAAACAATGTGTTTGCAAAAATTCTTTTGGATGAGATGCCGTCCCATAGAGTTTATGAGGATGACAAAACCCTTGCTTTTATGGACATAATGCCGGTAGCTAAGGGTCACACATTAGTAATCCCAAAAACAGAAGCAACCAATATTTTTGAAATGGATGATGAATATTTAGCGGCGGTTTCAAAAACCACAAAAAAAGTTGCTGAGGCAATCAAAAAATCGCTTGCTCCTTCGGGTGTTATTATTACCCAGCTTAATGGCAGCACAGCCGGTCAAACTGTCTTCCATTACCATATGCACGTTATACCCGTTTATGATGAGGCCCCATTTCAACCGCATCCATCAAGTGTTGAGGAACCAAAAACCCTGGACCTTGTGGCAAAAACAATAAAAGAAGGGTTGGCTACAAATGGGTGAACTATTGGTTTTTATAAACAGTAATGTCTGGCTGGTCGGTGGCACTGTTGGCGTTTTTTTGCTGGCCGTTTTTAACGAGCTAAAAATTAAAGAAGGGGATGTGTGCGGGCTCACGCCTATAGAGGCGGTGAAAATGATAAACCAAAATGCTGTGGTTTATGACCTTAGAAAGCCTGACTCCTATAATCAAAAACATATTCTTGGCGCAACAAATATCGAGCCAGAAAACCTTATGGCTGACAAGCATAACAAGAAGAACCCATTGCTCTTGGTTTGTGACAGTGGTGGTGTTAGTAAAAAAACAAGCCTGTCATTACGCAAAAAAAACCTAGACAATATCTTTTATATAAAAGGCGGGCAAGCTGCGTGGGAACTTGTGTCCCTGCCTGTTAGCTCAAACAACGGATAACCAAGGAGACGATATGGCGGAAGAACAAGGTAAAAAAGAAGAGTCAACAGAAAAGGTTGTTGCCCTACAAACCATGTATATAAAAGACATCTCGTTTGAAGCGCCAAACAGTCCTGATGTTTTTTTAGAGACTGATATTTCACCAGAAACAAAAATAAACCTTTCAAACACTCATAATAAAATAGGAGACGACTCCTATGATGTTCAACTAAAAGTTAAGGTTGAGTCAACCTACGGTGAAAAAACAATGTTTGTTGCTGAGGTTGAGCAGGCAGGTGTGTTTTTAATTAAGGGCTATAGTGAAGAAGAGATTAAAGGGCTCATTGCTGTTTTTTGCCCCAATACCTTGTTTCCTTTTATAAGGGAGTTGGTTGCCTCTTTAGTAACCAAGGGTGGTTTTCCTGCCCTCCTTCTCCAGCCTATAAACTTTGACGCCATTTACTCTCAAGCGATAGAGGAAGCGACAGAACAAAAGCCCAACTAATATGTCAGGCGATTCGTTTTTAGTTTTTGGGGCTGGCGCTTGGGGCACAGCTATTGCAATACAGTTGTCTCGATCAAACCAAAAAGTCATCTTGAGCTCCTTTGATAAAAACAACTTATTAGACATAGAGCATCACCGTGAAAACAAAAAGTATCTGCCTGGTTTTCGTTTGCCCAAAGAAATAGTTGTGAGGCCACATGAAAAGAGTTTGGTTGGGCAGGTTGGGTCTGTTGTTATTTGTGTTAAGAGCCCTTATTTTCTAGATGCTGTTTCTTTGTTTCAAGAAACAATAGGGAACAAGAGTTTATTGTGGGCCACTAAAGGTTTTGATCCAGAAACTGGTGGTCTTTTTTCTGCGGTTGTTGAAAGCGTTCTTGGTAAACAAACACCTTATGCTGTAATCTCTGGGCCAACTTTTGCTGAAGAGCTTGCTGAAGGTAAGCCTGCTGCCATTACTTTAGCGGCGAACAACATGGATGACCCTGGTGCTTTGGCTAAAAAGATGTCAAACAAAAGTCTGCGTGTTTATTTATCAGATGATCCGGCAGGGGTGCAGTTGGGTGGCGGTCTAAAAAATATAGTCGCTATTGCTGCTGGAGTTTCTGATGCTTTACAAATGGGGGCAAACGCAAGAGCCGCGCTAGTAACCAGGGGGCTCAGTGAAATTAAGTTGCTTGGCAAGAAGCTTGGCGGCAATGAAAAAACATTTATGGGCTTGTCTGGTATGGGTGATTTGATGCTTAGTTGCACTGACGATCAGTCAAGAAACAGGCTTTTTGGCCTTTCAATTGGAAAGGGCTTATCTTTTAAGGAAGCCGCAGCCCTACAAAACGGCCTCCCAGAAGGGGTTCATGCTATCAAAACCCTTGTTGAAAAAAATATTGTTACAGACAAAGAGCCTATTATGTTTGCTGTTTACCAAGTCCTATATGGCGGCCTTGATGTCAGCAAAGTAGCGGAAGAGCTAATGCTAAGGCCCATAAAGGGAGAGCTTTAAACCATTCCAGGGTATTTAAGTTGTCGCAACGCCTCGAACAAAACTATTGCAACTGCATTTGAAAGATTAATACTTCTTGAGCCTCGTGCCATTGGTATTCTAATAATATCTAGGCAGTCTTCTGAGGACAGCGCTTCTTGGGGAAGCCCTTTTGTTTCATTTCCAAATAACAAGATGTCGTCCTTGTTAAAGCTTGTTTTATATAGTGGTGTGCCGCCTTTTGTTGAGATCGCGTAATATTTTTTATTTGGAAAATGCTGCTTTAGGCCGTCTAGGTTCTTGTGATCCAACACCTGAGCAAACTCTTTGTAGTCAAGTGATGCTCGTCTTAAGCTTTTTTTTGTCATTTCAAAACCTAGTGGGTGTATTAAGTGGAGGCCCACGCCCGTGTTGGCACAAAGTCTTATAATGTTTCCTGTGTTTGGTGGAATTTCCGGCTGGTATAGTACAATATTCAACATTACCTCAGTATGGTTAGTAAAAACATAATTTCAACAGAATTTATAGGTCTTAATATGGCCTCTCCTGTTGTGCTGCTGTCTGGATGTGTGGGTTTTGGGGACGAGTACACGAGGCTTGAAGGCTTTTCAAACAAGTCTGTGGGTGGCGCGGTCTTAAAGGGAACAACTTTAAAACCAAGACTTGGAAACAACCCTCATCGAGTTATAGAGACCCCTTCTGGAATGCTTAACTCTATAGGCTTGCAAAACCCAGGGGCTCATGAGGTTGTTAATAACATACTCCCAAGTCTAGAGCCGCTAGAAACAAACTATATTGCAAACGTTTCTGGTTCAACCATTGATGAGTATGTTGAGGTATGCAGGGTTTTTGACCAATCCTCAGTCGCAGCAGTTGAGCTTAATATCTCATGTCCAAATGTTAAAGAAGGTGGGATGGAGTTTGGCAACGACCCTGAAATGTCGGCTCGGGTCGTGGCCGCTTGCAAAAAAGTAACCTCAAAACCAATCATTACCAAGCTCTCTCCAAACCAGGCGGACATCCAACATAATGCACGGCTATGTATTGAAGCAGGGAGTGATTCGCTGGCTGTGATTAACACAATCACTGGAATGGCTATAGATATTGAGTCTAGGTCTGCTGTTTTAGGCAATAGTGCAGGTGGGTTGTCTGGGCCAGCAATAAAACCGATTGCCTTAAAAAAGGTTTTTGATGTGTACCAAGTTACAAAAAAACACGGAATCCCTATATTAGGTCAGGGCGGCATTTCTTCGGCTGAAGACGCTATTGAGTTTTTGTTGGCAGGCGCAACAACGGTTGGTGTGGGCACTGCTTTGTTTTTTGACCCTTTGATTTGCGACAAAATTAACAAGGGGCTTTCTAGTTATCTAGAAGAAAATGGCTATACCTCTATTGATAGCTTGGTAGGCGATATTGACAAATAAATGATAAGGGCCCTTTCGGGCCCTTTACTTTTTTTATCTTGTTAGCGTTCCTACAATATGCTCAATGATCTTGTATGGGTCTGCGTTAGAAGCTGGCCTTCTGTCCTCAAGGTAACCGTTCCAATTGTTTTCAACGGTGTATATTGGAATCCTAATGCTTGCCCCCCTGTCACTAACACCATATGAAAAGGTGTCTATGCTTTGGGTCTCATGAAGGCCCGTTAACCTCATATCATTGTCTGAGCCATAAGCTGCGATACCGGCCTGGTGTTCTGCTCCAAGTTTTTCACACATTCCCTTCATCAGTTCCTCAGATCCTGCGGTTCTCATTTGTTCGTTCGAGAAGTTTGTGTGCATACCTGAACCGTTCCAATCACCTTGTTGTGGTTTTGGGTGGATGTTTACAGATACTCCGTACTCTTCAGCTACCAGGTGCAGCAAATAACGACTGACCCATAAATCATCTCCTGCCTTAAGGCCTTTGCCCAAACACTGATATTCCCACTGCCCTAAAGCAACCTCTGCGTTGGTGCCAGTTATGTTGATGCCCGCCTCAAGGCAAGCGTCCATATGGGCTTCAGAAATCTCTCTTCCCACCACATTGGCAGCGCCAACTCCGCAGTAGTAGTCCCCTTGGGGTCTTGGTGTGCCATCTTCCCAGCCTAAAATAGACCCGTCCTCAGGGTTGGTAAAAAAGAACTCTTGCTCAAACCCAAACCACCACTCATCTGACACCAAGCCTTCACAGGCGTTCCTTGAGTTAGATGGGTGTGGCGACCTATCAGGAGAAAGCACCTCACACATTACCAGAGAGTTTGATGACCGTGGGCCCACATACTCAGAAACTGGTTTTATGATGCAGTCAGAGCTTCCGCCTTCAGCTTGTTGTGTTGAAGAGCCGTCAAAAGACCAGTCCGGTGGGGCTCCTTCTGCTACTTTAACTTTACTTCTTAGTGAGGGCTCTGGTTGAAAACCATCAAGCCAAATATATTCTAGTTTTTTCATTTTGCTCCTTTTCTGTTTTACACGTTTTAGTTACTTTTTAGGCTAGGCAATAGAAGGAGTAATTATGAGATAAACGACTCCGTTTCTTCAGCTTCCGCTTACTTGCGTCTCTTAATCGGTTAAAAACCAAATGTTGTTTTGCGCGTTGTAGGAATTACACCAAGCAATAC
The DNA here is from genome assembly GCA_964416745.1 of uncultured Woeseia sp. GTDB lineage: Bacteria > Pseudomonadota > Gammaproteobacteria > Steroidobacterales > UBA11654 > CACPJA01. The sequence continues at coordinate 29,790 of CAYQEV010000009.1, read as the reverse complement.
CTATAATACTGTGGAAGGGTTGTTGAATCAATCAGAGATTGTCCCAAATTGATGTGTTAAAAACAAAAGCAGGATATAATTCAAAAATCATAAATCACAAAGGCAGATTACATTGACTGCAAACAACATGGAAGACCTCGTTTCCCTTTGTAAAAGAAGGGGTTTTGTCTTTCAGTCCAATGAGCTTTATGGTGGAATGCAGGGTCTTTATGATTATGGTCCTTTGGGTGTTGAGCTAAAAAACAACCTAAAGGCTGCCTGGTGGTCATCAATGGTCCACGAAAGAGATGACGTTGAGGGTTTAGATGCTGCCATTCTAAGCAAGCCTTCTGTTTTAAAGTTTTCTGGCCATGAAGACACCTTTACTGACCCATTAACAGATTGTCGGTCTTGTAAATCAAGGTGGCGTGCTGACAGCATTTCTGACAACAAGTGTCCTTCTTGTGGGTCAGAAGATCTGACAGAACCAAGGCCTTTTAACCTGATGTTTAAGACAAACGTTGGTCCTGTTGATGACGGTCAGTCTTTTGCTTACTTAAGGCCTGAAACAGCCCAACAAATTTTTATTAATTTTAAGAATGTTTTAGATTCAACATCAAAATCTATTCCTTTTGGTATAGCGCAAATAGGAAAAGCATTTAGAAACGAGGTTAACCCAAGAAACTTTATTTTTAGGCTTAGAGAGTTTGAGCAAATGGAATTAGAGTTTTTTGTTCAAAAAGGTACTGATGAAGGGTGGCATGAGTATTGGGTTGAGAAGAGGTTGGCCTGGTGGACTAAACAAGGTGTGGCCAGTAAAAACATAAGCCTTTATGAGGTACCAGAAAAAGAATTGTCGCATTACTCAAAAAAGACCGTGGACCTCATGTATGAGTTTCCACACGGGCTTGAGGAGCTTGAGGGGATCGCAAACAGAACTGATTTTGATCTTGGTTCACACACAAAAAACCAAAAAGATTTCAACATAAGCGCCTCTGTCATAGACAACCATGAGTCGACATCTAAACTAGGTTTTCTTGATGCCAAAACAAACAAACGCTTTATTCCATATGTTATAGAGCCATCAGCAGGTCTGGACCGTGGTTTTCTTGCTTTGTTGAACGAGGCCTACAAAAGAGAGTCTTTGGACAACAACAAAGAGCGGGTTGTTCTTTCGTTAGCGCCGCATCTTGCGCCCATAAAGGCGGCTGTTATACCACTAAAGAAAAACAACGAAGATCTTGTTGGGGTTGCTCAAAAGCTTAAGGCAAAACTACAAGGCCTCGGTCAAGGGCGAGTGCTTCTTGAGAATTCTGGAAACATAGGAAAAAACTACCGGCGACATGATGAGATAGGAACGCCTGTTTGTATCACTGTTGATTTTGACACCCTTGAAAAAGGGACGGTAACGCTTAGAGACAGGGACTCTATGGAACAGCGTATTGTGGGCCTTGAAGAGGTTGTGGGCGTGTTTACAAAAACAATAAAACAACCCTAACCAAACAGCTTTTTTATGTTGAGCCTAAAAATATTTTTTTGTTCTCTTGTTTATACTCTTTTGCTGTTTACTAGCTTTGTACTAATAGCGCCTTTTGCTTTGCTGCCAAGCCCGCTTATGAATGAAGACAGACGCTGGCGTGTTGCCCGGCTTTGGGCGGACGTTAATATATATTTGTTGGAGCATATTTGCGGTCTTAAATATGAATTACTCGGAACTGAGAATATTCCAGAAGAACGGTGTGTTCTTTTTATTAAACACTCCTCAGTTATGGAAATTTTTATTGGGCTCAAATACTTTAGCCCCTCTTCTTGGGTAGGAAAATATGAACTAATGTATGTTCCAATCTTTAGGGGTGCTTATAAAAAATTTAGGTTGATTCCTGTAAAAAGAGGCATGGGAAGGACTGAGGTAAACAAGGTGGTTGAGCAAGGGACGTCCCTTTTAAGCGAGAACAAGTGGATTATAATTTTTCCTGAAGGCACCAGAATGCCTTATAAACAAACAAAAAAGTATGGCTTGAGCGGTTCGCTTTTAGCTAAAGGCACAGGTAAGCCTGTTTTGCCGATAAGTCACAATGCGGGCAAATATTGGAAAAGAAGGGGCCTTCTTAAGTATCCTGGTACGGTTTATTTTTCAGTTGGTCCTTGTGTCTCAACACAAGATAAAACCGTTGATGAGATAAACAATGCCGTACAAACATGGATTGAAAACGAGATAACTGTTATCGACCGTTATTAAGCCTTTTTAGTTATATATTGGCGCTTTATCGGTATATAGTGGTGTTTTATAGCTATTATTGCTTTGTTTCTCGTGTTTATATGTCAAGGTTTGAGACATTTAAGGCGTTTTCTTCAATAAACTGTCTCCTTGGGGCAACCTCATCCCCCATTAGTGTGGCAAAAGCAATTTCAGCCTCAAGCTCATCCTCAAGCGCTACGCGGACTAGGGCCCTGTGTTCAGGATCTAGTGTTGTGTCCCAAAGTTGTCCTGGATTCATTTCACCTAAGCCCTTATATCTTTGTATGTTTTGGCCACGCTTAGAGTTAGAGACAATGTGTTCTAGGCATTCATATATAGAATTAAAGGTTTTGTCCTGGCCCTCTTTCATCAAAACAGCTTTTTTAGGAAACGCTTTCATCATCTTTTGGTAGGTGCCTAAAACTGAATATTCCGGTGACTTTAAAAAGGTTACCGGCAGCTTTTCAGAGGGCAATGAACCATTAAGCCCCTCAGTAATTTCAAGATAAGAAAAGCCGTCTTCGTCCTTTGCTAGTTTAATGTTTGTTTTTGTGCCCTCTTCTTTCGCTATTTTGTTTGCTGTTCTTTGCAGGCCTTTCGTCCACAGCTCTAGTTTCTTTTTGTTGTTAATTTCTGTTTTGGTGATTTGCTTATGTTTCGATAAAGCAACGGCTGTGATGTTTCCTATTTGTTTTGAAAGCCTAGAAATAAGTGACGTTGCAGCAATATAATCATTAATTATATTAAACAAACCGTCGCCCTCTAAGCCTTTTTTCTTTTTAGGTTGGCACACGCTAGTATCGCTGATAGCGTTGTTAATAATTAAACGATTAAGCTCATCATCGCTGTTGACATACTCCTCTTTTTTACCTCTCTTTAACTTATACAGTGGTGGTTGAGCAATATAAATATTACCGTTTTTAACCAGCTCTTTGAGTTCATTAAAAAAGAATGTTAACAACAGTGTTCTTATGTGTGAGCCATCTACATCAGCATCTGTCATTATAATAACCTTGTGGTATCGAAGTTTTTCAATATCAAACTCGTCATCAATTCCACAGCCCAGGGCGGTTATCAGTGTTGCGATTTCTGTTGAAGAGAATATCTTGTCTTTTTTTGCTTTTTGAACATTTAGAATTTTTCCTTTAAGAGGAAGAATGGCTTGCGTTTTTCTGTCCCTGCCCTGTTTAGCAGAGCCTCCTGCGGAATCTCCCTCAACTAGAAATATTTCGCTAAGTGCGGCTTCTTTTTCTTGGCAGTCAGCAAGCTTGCCTGGTAGTCCTGTCATTGAGAGAGCGCCCTTTCTGGTCATCTCTCTTGCTTTTCGTGCTGCCTCTCTTGCTCTTGCAGAGTCAACAATTTTAGAAATTATAATTTTGGCTTCTTTAGGGTTCTCCATTAAAAACTCTTTTAAGTGTTTGTTTACTATGGATTCAACAGCACCTTTTACTTCAGATGACACAAGCTTGTCTTTCGTTTGGGATGAAAACTTAGGGTCTGGGTGTTTAATGGAAATAATTGCGGTCATGCCTTCTCTACAGTCTTCGCCTGTAACGCCTATATCGTTTTTATTTATTTCTTTACCGATATATGAATTAATTGTCCGCGTGAGAGCGCCCCTGTAACCAGCTAGGTGGGTTCCTCCGTCTTTTTGTCTAATTGTGTTGGCAAAGCAATACATGTTCTCTCGATAGCTTTCGTTCCACTGTATGGCTATTTCTACTGTTATATCGTCTTTCGTTGTTTTGTTTATATAAACAACAGATTCATGTATAGGTGTTTGAAGTTTGTTTAAGTGGCCAACAAAGGCTTTTATTCCTCCTTCAAAATAGAACTTCTCGGTTTTGTTTGTTCGGTCATCAGAAAGGTTTATTGTTAGGCCCGAATTAAGGAAAGAGAGCTCTCTTAATCGTTTAGATAATATTTCAAATTGAAAAACCGTATTAGTGAATGTTTTTGTGCTGGGCTTAAAGCTTATGGTTGTGCCATTTTTAGATGATTTTGAGCCTTTTTTTAAGGGTTTGTTGGGGACGCCGTGTGTGTAGTCTTGTTCGTATACGTGGCCGTTTTTGTGAATTCTCATATTTAGTGTTTCTGAAAGGGCGTTAACGACCGAAACACCAACACCATGAAGGCCGCCAGAAACCTTGTATGAGTCATCATCAAACTTACCTCCAGCATGCAGAACGGTCATAATAACTTCTGCGGCTGACTTTTTTTCGCCTTTGTGTTTGTCAACGGGTATGCCACGACCATTGTCTTTAATGGTTATTGAGTTGTCTTGGTGAATTATTACGTCAATGTTGTCACAATGGCCAGCAAGAGCTTCATCAACAGAGTTATCAACAACTTCAAATACCATGTGATGGAGGCCAGTTCCATCGTCAGTATCTCCGATGTACATTCCCGGCCTCTTTCTTACAGCATCAAGTCCTTTTAGGACCTTAATATTTGAGGAATCGTATTTCTTTTTGGTGTCTTTTTTCTTTTTTGGCATTGTGTTGCTTTGTTTAAAAAAGCATACTAATTATATCAAACAATTTGTCTTAGTTTTGCTCTGGATATAAGATATTACCTTTAATTTTTTTTGAAACTGAGTGGTGTACTAAAGAGGTTATAAGTATTTGATTTTTAAAGCTTTTTATTATATTTACAAGCTTAAAAAGTCCGTTATTATCAAGGCCTGATTCCAGCTCATCAAACAACATTGTAGAGAGTGTCTTTTTGCGCTTCTCTATTGCCATATTTAAAGAAACAATAAAGGCTATTGAGGCAAGTTTTTCCTCGCCGTGTGACGAGTATATCTTTGTCTTTTTGTCTAAACACAAAAGCCTAAAGTCTTCTTTTTGTGGTCCTCTTGATGTGCTTTTTAAGATTACGTCTTTCTTTTCGTTTTTCAAAAGGCTCTCAAGATAAGTTTTTGCTTTCCAGCCTCTTACAAAACTAAAGCCATACCCTGAACCTAACATTTCATTTGTTACTTCCTTAAAGTATGGTTTTGCCTCCATTAAAAGGTCTTGTCTTGCTTTGCTAATTTTCTCTCCTGCCAAAGCTAAAGGTTCATTCCAGGCATTAATTTCTTGTTGTGGCCTTTTTTTTGATAAAACCCTGTTTCTTTGTGTTAAACACCTTTTAAACTCTCTGTGGTTTTTGGCGTGGCTTGGTTCCACGTGGAACACGGCCCGGTCAATTAGTCCTCTTCTGTATGCTGGCACTCCAGATGAGACGCTGATAATGTTTGCATCTACTATGCATGTTGGGTTTTGTAGGTGTGCCTTTTCCTGTGAAATTCTTTTTTCGTTGACCGTGTGGGTGTTTTTTTGTTTGTCTATAGAAAACCTAAGGTCTTTGTTTTGGCCGCTTTCTTCTGTTGCGTGTCCCGAAACAACCATCTGGCTTTGGTTTGTTCTGATCAGGTTGTTTTTATTAACAGATAGAAATGTTTTGCCAGTTAAGAGCAGCGTAACCGCTTCTAATATTGTTGTTTTTCCAGACCCGTTGTCACCAACGATGTGTGTTGTTCTTTCAAGCTCATGTTCGTTGTTTTTAAGGCCTCTAAGATTTTTGTGAAGAATACTGTTAAGCAACCTAAAGCCTCATCGGCATTACAACGTATTTACTTTCTGGGTCGCTGGGGTCAGTTATTAGCGCGCTTGAGTTTTCATCGTTTAACCCTAGGTTTACGAGCTCTCCTTGGCACGCTGATATTGCTTCAATCAGATAAGAGACATTGAAACCAACGGAAAGGCTTGATCCTGTTTTTTCTATGCTTATAGCCTCTGTAGCTTGTTCTTGTTCTGGGTTTTCGGACGAAACATTAAGAATATCGTCTTCAAGGTCTACTCTAACGCCCTTGAACTTTTCATTAGCAAGAATCGACACCCTTTGTAACGCTGGTTTAATGTTGCTTACATCAAGAACAATGTTTATGGATGTGTCATCTGGTATTACTCTGGTGTAGTCTGGGAAGCTCCCATCAATAAGCTTGGTAACAAGGGTTGTTGAGCCAAACTCAAACACTGCCCTGTTGTCTGAAAAGGTTATCTTTGTTTCACCTTGGTCGTTTATTATTCTTTGAATTTCTTGTACTGCTTTTCTAGGGAGGATATAGCTAGCCTCATTAATATTAGACTTTTCAATAGTTATTTTAGATTTAGCAAGCCTGTGTCCGTCAGTTCCAACCGATACTAGTTTATTGGGTGAGACCTCTAACAAGAGTCCGTTTAGATAGAACCTAACGTCTTGTTGGGCCATAGAGAACTGTGTCTTGTTAAACAAAGACTTAATTTCTTGCTGCTTAGCCCCAAAGGTTGTGTCTGATCCTGCGGCATCAAATAAAGGGAACTCATTTGCAGACAGTGACTGAAGCTTAAAGCTGCTATTAGAAGACTTGATGGTTATTGTTGAATCAGAAATTAACATTTCAATTTCTTTGTTGCCTAAAGACCTTATGATTTCAAAAGCTTTGCGTCCAGGTATTGTTGTAATGAAGTCTTCGTTAGAGTTTACATTATCTATAGTGCACGAGAGTTGCACTTCAAGATCGGTTGCGGTAAGTGTGAGTTTACCTTTTGAGCACTCAATAAGTATGTGGCCCAATATTGGCATTGTCTGCTTTCTTTCGACTACCCCAACAATCTTTTGAACACCTTCTGATAAAAGCGAAGCATTTATATTAATATTATTCATTATATCTCTATTATTATTGTTATTAGTGTTGTTTGTATCTTAATATCTCTATATTCTTTTATAAATCATATACTTAATGAGCATAGTAAAAAGATAAACTGTTAGTAAATCTTGTTATATGTGGATAAAATGTTAATAAAAACAACCCCTTTTTTTAGTAACAACTTATTCACAACATTAGCAACCTTTTTATATTGTTGTAATCTTCAACCATTTTCAAATCATTTTGCTTTAGCTCTTCTATTTTTTTACAGGCGTGTATTACTGTAGTGTGGTCTCTTCCACCAAAGGACTCACCTATTTCAGGCAAGCTGTTTTTAGTGAGCTCCTTAGCAATAGACATAGCAAGCTGTCTTGGTCTGGTAATTGACCTGCTTCTTCTTTTTGAGTGGAGATCCGAAACCCTAATATTAAAATACTCTGCTGTAACTTTTTGAATGTTTTCAAGTGTGATTTGTCTTGACTGAAGTGACAACAAATCCCTAAGACATTCTTTTGCCAAGTCTACTGTAACTTCTCTTCCTGTAAATCTTGAGCTTGCAATTACTTTTCTAAGCGCCCCTTCAAGCTCTCTTACGTTTGAACGAATGCTTTTTGCTATAAAAAAAGCCACGTCTTCTGGAAGGTGAAAACTTTCCAGTTCTGATTTAACCATGAGAATTGCTACACAGGTTTCCATTTCAGGCGGATCAATACAAACTGTTAAACCCCAACCAAATCGCGACCTTAACCTCTCTTCAAGGCCTCTAATTTCTTTTGGAAACTTGTCACTAGTTATGATGATTTGACTGTTTGACTCAAGCAAGACATTGAAGGTGTGGAAAAACTCTTCTTGTGATTTTTCTTTGCCGGCAAAAAACTGTATGTCATCAATTAATAAAACATCAAGAGACCTATAGACATTTTTAAAAACATTAAGGGCGTTGTGTTGTAAGGCTGACACCATTTCACCAACAAACCTTTCTGAGTGAACGTACGCTACTTTCTTTTCAGGGTGTTTTATTTTTATAGCGTTACCAACACTCTGCATTAAATGAGTTTTACCCAAGCCGACACCGCCATATATAAAAAATGGGTTATAAGAGGTGCCAGGGTTTTCTGTTATTTGAAGCGCCGCCGCACGGGCTAACTGATTGCTTTTTCCACCAACAAAATTATCAAATACGTATTGCTTGTTAAGCGGCGCACCAACAGGAGTCTCTGCCTTTGGCGTTATGATTTTGTTTGAGATAATATCAGATGGTTCATCACCAATTGATAGTGCTATGGTTGCCTTACCCTCTAACTTCTTTGATGCTACTGTCTGAATTTTTTCTAAATAGTTTTTTTGAATCCAATTAACAACAAACTTATTTGGGGCCAGCAACGTAAGGCTTTGAGCCTCTTCATCTTCAATAACTGAAAGGGGTTTGATCCAAGTGTTAAACTGCGATTCTGTTAGGTCTGACTTAAGTATTGATAAACAATCGTCCCAGACCTTACTTTGCATTTTTTTCCCTTTGTTTTGCGTTTTTTTATAAAAACGTTAAGAAAATAAATACTATACTTAATGTAATAACTTATCCACAGGTTGTTTTTAAGTTGACATATTAATGCCAGTTAAATAACCTTCTATGCCCAAAACAGCTTTTGTATCATGTTGTTTTTAAATAAAGTTTTAATTAGTTATGAAAAGAACATATCAACCAAGTAACTTAAAGAGAAAAAGAACACACGGCTTTAGGTCGCGCATGTCTACTAAGGCAGGCAGGCTGGTTATAAACAAAAGGCGAGCCAAAGGCAGAAAAAGGCTTTCCGTATAAGCAGGATGCTTCTTTCTGCTAAGATTGACTTTGGCAGGGTTCTTAAAACCAAACCCATCAGCAAAGACCACCTTTTTAAGGTATACGCATTACAAAATGACCTCGAGGCGTCAAGGCTAGGCATTAGTTTGCCAAAACACAGGATTAAAAACGCAACCAACAGGAACACCCTAAAAAGAAAAATAAGAAACACCCTTGGCTCGCTCTCCAGTTTGTCAGCCGACATTGTTTTTGTTTACATCGGTGGTAGCGAGTCATATGATGCTAAAATTGTGAAAGAGAGCGTCGAGCACCACAAAAATATAATCCAAGAAACAGCGGAGAAAAATTGGAAAACCTAAGGATAGTCTTATGGGCAGGATTTGCAATGTTGCTTTACGCAACATACGCCCAGTGGTCTTATGAGCCAGCAAACCAGCAGGCAACCAACCAAGAGCAACAAGCGAACAAGAACAATGCCTTCACAACAACCCAGGCCACACAACAAACAAACAATAACGCGATACCACCAAACACAGGAGGTGTGCTGGGACTCTCTGACGCTATCCCAACGATAAACAAAAACAACCCGGTTGAGGACACCGTATCGCCAGCCCTTAGAACAGACGTTATAAGAAATAATGTGCTAGAGCTTTACATAAACCCAAACAAAGGAGCAGACATTGTTGGGGCCAAGCTTTTGACCTACCACCCAACAAAAAAAGAAACCGATACACCTATTGAGCTCTTGTCTCTAAACAAGGAGTCATACCACTACTTTCAAACGGGACTTATCTCTGTTTTTGGGGGAGACGAAGCCAACCACACCAAACCATACAGGAAGTTATCAAGCTCAGGCCCAAGAGAGACAACAACCAACATAAAGTATGTTTACGAGTTTGGCGGAGGAATGAGCGTTATCAAAAGCTACACCCTAGAAAAAGACTCATTCAACATCAGGCTTAAGTACGAGATTATAAATAACTCAGGCGCGCCCTATGACTTTGTCCAATATGTTCAGCTGGTTAAAAGAAACGCAGAGGTAGAACGATCCATGTTTGATGTAGAGACATACTCATTTGATGGCGGCATCGTTTACAACGGGGAAAGCTATGAGAAGCTTGATGCAGATGATTTGTCTGATTCGCCCTACAACCAAACACACAACTCAGGGTGGGCAGCAAACATCAAACATCATTTTTTGGTTGCGCTTATCCCGCCTGCTAATGAGCCCTTTAGATTTGAGGCTACCCACAAAAAAGACAGCCGCCTTAGCAAGATTTCTGCGATCTCTCTTGAAACACAAAGCTTGTTACCAGGGCTAAGAACAACCGTTGAAACACAGCTATTTATTGGCCCCAAATTACAAGGCGAACTTAAAAAAACAAGAGAGGGGCTAGAGCTAAGTGTTGACTATGGAATGCTTGCTTTTTTAGCGGCGCCTCTTTTTTGGTTGCTTGACAACATCCATAAGTATGTTGGCAATTGGGGGCTATCAATTATTTTAGTAACGCTGCTTATTAAGATTGTGTTTTTTAGGCTCACTGAAAACAGCGGCAAATCAATGGCAAAAATGAAAGAACTTGCACCCAGAATTAAAGCAATCCAAGACAGATACAAAGACGACAAACAAGCACAAAGCAAAGCCACCATGGAGCTCTACCAAAGAGAAAAGGTAAACCCGTTAGCAGGGTGCTTGCCCATGCTGATCCAAATACCGTTTTTTATTGCTTTTTACTGGGTGTTGCTTGAAAGCGTTGAGATTAGGCAGGCGCCCTTCTTTCTTTGGATAGACGACCTGTCCTCAAGAGACCCTTATTTTATTTTGCCAATCATGATGGGTCTTGGCATGTGGTTTCAGCAAAAACTAAACCCGGCACCACCCGACCCAACGCAAGCAAAGGTCATGGCCATTCTTCCGTTTATGTTTACAGGGATGTTTGCATGGTTCCCAGCTGGCCTAGTTCTTTATTGGCTAAGCAACTCATTGTTGTCGATTGCCCAACAATGGAGAATCAACAAAAAACTTGGCACAAAGGCCCCAGCCTCAACGGGCGGTGGCGGGGGCGAGTAATAACCCACCAAAAACCCCTTGAGCAACAAAGTTAACAAACTCTCCGGAACCATCGCGGCACAAGCCTCAGCCCAGGGAACATCTGGAATTTCTGTCATAAGAATGTCTGGAGACAAAAGCAAAACAATTGCAAAAAAAGTTACGGGCAAAACGCCCACACACATGAAGGCCCAACACACTGACTTTTATGCCAGTGACGGTTCGGTTATTGACAAGGTAGTTGTTCTTTTCTTTGCTTCCCCAGCATCTTATACAGGAGAAGATGTTCTAGAGATTAGCTGTCATGGAAGCGTGGCGGTAGTGGATGAAATCCTCAAAACGCTCCATGAACAGGGCGCCAGACAGGCTAATGCTGGAGAGTTTACAAAGAGAGCATTCCTCAATGACAAGCTTGACTTAACCCAGGCCGAAGCAGTTGCAGACCTAATAGAAAGCACCTCAGTAGAGACCGCAAGAGCAGCAAAAAACTCACTAGAAGGGGTTTTCTCAAAAAGAGTTATGGGGCTTCTAGACGCGCTTACAGAACTGAGGGCCAACATCGAGGCTTCGCTGGATTTCCCCGAAGAAGACTTAGAGCAAACAGGCCACAACCAAGGAGTTAGAAAAATGTTTTCTAATACAAACAAGCGTTACCTGTCTTTACTAGAAGAAACCAAGGTTGCTTGTAAAATAAGAGAGGGGCTTGTAGTGGCCATCACGGGAGAGCCAAACGTCGGAAAATCAACGCTCTTAAACCAACTTTGCGGGCATGAGCGTGCCATAGTTAGCGAGACACCGGGCACCACAAGGGACACTATTGAGGTGGAGACCACTATCGACGGATACAGGGTTTGTTTTATTGATACGGCCGGACTAAGAGAAACAACAAACAGCGTTGAACAAGAGGGCATCAGAAGAACAAAGGAAACAATTAAGCAGGCGGATCTGGTTATAGAAGTAAGAGACGCAAGAAAAGACACAAGCCCAGCAAACAACCAGAAACAGCTAGTTGTTTTCAATAAAACCGACCTGCTAAAAACAAAACCAAAAAACAATAAAGCAAAAAACGGGCCCCTATATGTTTCGGCTTTAACGGGTTTGGGCATAGGAGGAATGGTTGAAAATATTGGTAACAGGTTTAAACAAACAGGGGGCGCAGAGTTAACAATGACCGCCAGGAGGCGACATCTTACTAGCCTTAAAGAGTCTTTTGACGCTTTTGGTGACGCAAAAAAGAAAACGGCAAAAGGCGTTGCTGGTGATATTGTTGCAGAAGATTTGTTACAAGCGCAAAATAGCCTTTCAGAGATAACAGGGGAGTTTACAAACGAAGAATTGCTAGACTCTATATTTAATCGTTTTTGTATTGGTAAGTAAATTGAGAACAACAACAAACACATTTGATGCGATAGTGGTTGGCGGCGGACACGCAGGCACAGAGGCCGCCGCTGTTTTATGTAGAATGGGACACAGCACTCTTTTATTAACGCACAACAAGAACACCATAGGGCAAATGAGCTGTAACCCAGCAATTGGGGGTGTCGGCAAGGGCCACCTAGCAAAAGAAATTGACGCCCTTGGTGGCTTGATGGCAAGGGCCGCTGATTTGGCAGGCATACACCTAAAAACACTTAACTCCAGCAAAGGCAAAGCTGTGCAAGCAACGCGAGCACAGGCCGACCGTCTTTTATATAAGTCAGCGATACAACAACAACTAAACCAACACAGCGAGCTAACTGTTTTTGAGGGAGCTGCCTCAAGAGTTCTAACAAAACAAGGGCAATTGTGTGGCGTTGAAACAGAATGCGGGGAAACCTTTAAAACTACAAAAATGGTGTTAACAGTGGGAACGTTTTTGAACGGTGTTATACACACAGGCAGAGAACGACTCAGTGGAGGCCGGCGAGGCGACAAACCTTCCCTGGTGCTTGCCCAACAGCTTTCGGAAATAGCCCCAAGAACCGGAAGACTTAAAACAGGCACACCACCAAGAATAAACAAAAACAGCATTGATTTTAATCTGCTGGAGGAGCAACCAGGAGATGACCCAAGACCTGTCTTTTCTTTTGTGTCAACCAACGAAGATCACCCACAACAAGTTAGCTGCCATATCACACACACCAACGAACAAACACACGACATTATTAGAGCATCTTTAAAAGACTCACCTCTGTTCACAGGAGTGATCGAGGGTGTGGGCCCAAGGTATTGCCCATCGATCGAAGACAAGGTGGTGAAGTTTGCAGACAAACAAAGACATCAAATCTTTATAGAACCAGAGGGCCTTAACGCAAACGAGGTGTACCCTAATGGTATTTCAACCAGCCTGTCTGCCAAACAACAAGAGGCTTTTGTTAGATCTATAAAAGGCTTTAATAATGCAGAAATAACACAGCCAGGCTATGCGATTGAGTATGACTACTTTGATCCAAGAGACTTGACCCCTGTTTTTGAAACACGCTCAATAAAAGGCCTTTATTTTGCTGGACAGATTAATGGAACCACTGGTTATGAGGAGGCAGCAGCACAAGGGTTGGTCGCGGGGATTAATGCAGGCCTTTCAATCATAAAAAAAGAACCCTGGGAACCAAAAAGAGACGAAGCATATTTGGGCGTGTTGGCAAATGACCTGGTTGTCAGAGGAACCAATGAGCCCTACAGAATGTTTACGAGCAGAGCAGAGCATAGGTTGTTACTAAGAGAGGATAACGCAGACCAAAGGCTTACGCCCCTAGGAAAAAAACTTGGCATAGTCTCAAACGAAAGGTGGACCCTTTTTACAAAAAAAATAGAAACCCTCAACAAGGAAAAAGACCGCCTACAAAAAACAACAGTCAAACATAAAATAATTGCAAAACTTGATCACAACACTAAAAAAAGCACTGGCGATAAAACCGCGTATGAGCTTCTTAAGAGGCCAGGTATTAAATACAAAGAGTTAATAAAACAGATTGGAAAAAGAGCTGGGCACACAAAAAACAACAAAACATTTGGAGGTGTTATCGGCGAGCTTTTAGAAACAGAGGCAAAATACGAAGGCTATGTGGCCAAACAAAAAAGAGAAATAAAAAAACAAAAAACTTACTCAGAAACAACGCTTCCCAAGAACATTGATTACACACAACTCTCTGGGCTGTCCAACGAGGTAAAGGAAAAGCTTACCGAGTTTGCACCGAAAACAATAGGACATGCCGCTAGAATTCAAGGGGTGACTCCAGCGTCTTTGTCCGTTTTGTTGGTGCACCTAAAAAAACAAAAAATTAAAAGAGCACAAAACCAATGAGAGTAAACAAAACAATCCTTCTGTTTGCTGTTTTGGTTGTCGGCTGTAGCGACCAAAATGAAATTGAGTGTCTCTCAGACAACAACGAACGTTATGGCGGGGCAAGCGGAACAGAGTTGGCAAAAGAACAGGTGTTTAGAAAAAACAATGGCGCAGAGCCAGGCTCGCTAGACCCACACAGGGCAGAAGGGGTGCCAGCCTCAAATATACTAAGGGACCTGTTTGAGGGCCTTGTAATAGAGCTGCCAAACGGTGAGTATGTTCCGGGTGTTGCAGAGTCTTGGTCAGTGAGCGACGACTCAAAGAGATATGTTTTTACAATAAGAAAAAACGCAAAATGGAGCAATGGAGATAAGCTCACTGCGGAAGACTATGTTTTTTCATTAAAGCGAAGCGTAGATCCAAAAACGCTTTCCAATTATTCAAGCATGCTCTACCCCATACAGAACGCCAGAGAAATTGTTTTAGGAGAAAAACAAGCCGATGAACTTGGCGTTTATGCTGAGGGCATCAACACCCTTGTTATAGAGTTAAAGGAGCCAACCCCATATTTTTTAAGCTTACTTACACACTCAACCACTTACCCGGTCCACAAGGCAAGCGTTGAAAAGCTTGGCGCCCTGTTTACCAGACCCGGCAACCTAATAAGCAACGGTGCTTTTAAGCTTGAGGAGTGGCGAGTTCAGTCACACATCAAGCTCGTTAGAAATACCCAGTACTGGGATGACGAAAACACAACACTTAGTGAGGTTTATAATTACACGTTGGATGAACCCAATTCTTCGCTGAAGCGATATAGAGCAAAAGAGCTAGACTTTACAGACACCACCCCTTTAGAGCAGCTTCCACTTATCAGGGCATGCATGGCCAGTGAGTACAAGGTTGCTCCTTATTTCGGAAGCTACTATTACGGCTTCAACAACACCAAGCCCCCATTTAAAAACAACCCCAACCTTAGAACGGCACTTAACATGGCCATAGACCGAGAGATTCTCGTTAATATAGTTATTGGCGCCGGACAAATACCGGCCTATAGTTTTGTTCCACCCGTAAAAACATACCAACCCATAGAGCCTGAGTGGTCCGGCTGGACACAAGAGCAAAGAGCTACAGAGGCCCTAAAGCTTTACAAGGAAGCTGGCTACAGCAAAGAAAGCCCTCTTGAAATTGAGATTTTATACAACACAAGCGAAAACCATAAAAAAGTTGCGTTGGCTGTTGCTGCAATGTGGAAGCAAACCTTGGGGGTTCAAACAACACTTAGAAACCAAGAGTGGAAAGTTTTTTTAGAAACAAGAAGGCTACAAAATGAAACACAAATATTTAGAGGCGGCTGGATTGGCGACTATGATGACCCGTATACATTTAGCCAACTGCTGCACTCCGAAAATGAAATGAACCACGCCGGTTACAACAGCCCAGAATACAATGCGCTTATTGATCTGGCTGCCACCAAGAACGCTGGAGAAAAAAGGCTTGACGACCTTAGGGCAGCAGAGCGACTGCTAATGAAGGACCTGCCAATTATTCCCCTTTATTACTATGTAAGCCAGCACATGATAAAGCCATGGGTGTTTGGTTTAGAGGATAATGTTATGGATCACCACTACTCTAAATACGTCAAGATACTCAAAAGAGAGCCCATACAACAATAATGAACACCTTAAAGTTTGTGGCCTCTCGTTTTTTGGGCGCTATACCCACCTTGCTGGTGTTAATTTGTTTGGCATTTTTGTTGGTGAAAGCAGCACCAGGCGGACCGTTTGATATGGAGCGAGCCCTTCCTGTGGAGGTAGAGGCAAACTTAAGGGAGGCTTATAACCTAGATGATCCAATCCATATCCAGCTTTTGAAATATATTGGAGACATTCTTCAAGGAGACTTTGGACCATCTTTTCAATATCGGGATTTTTCTGTGACCGAACTTATCATGGCCGGTTTCCCAGTTTCTTTGAGACTCGGGCTTAGCGCTATAATTGTCGCTCTCTTTTTTGGCTCGCTAATAGGAACAATTGCTGCATTAAGACAAAACACTAAAACAGATTATGCGGTGATGTTTTTTGGGATGGTTGGTATTTCTATTCCAAACTTTGTAATGGCTCCGCTATTGATTTTATTCTTTTCAATTTTTTATAACCTCCTCCCTGCAGGGGGCTACAACAACGGCAACCCTTTGAATATGGTTTTACCTGTGATTTCTTTGGCTTTACCCCAAGTCGCATACATAGCAAGACTAACAAGAGGGTCTATGATAGAGGTGCTAAGCAGTAATTTCGTACGAACCGCAAAAGCACAAGGAACACCCATGAGAAACATTGTTTTTTATCACGTGTTAAAACCAACTTTTTTACCTATCGTTTCATATTTGGGCCCAGCCACTGCGGCCATTATTACTGGGTCTGTTGTGGTTGAGCAAATATTTGGTTTGCCGGGCCTTGGGCGCTATTTTGTTCAGGGCGCACTAAACCGAGACTACACGCTGGTAATGGGCGTGGTTGTTTTTTATGGGTGCTTAATAATTTCATTCAATCTCTTAGTAGATATTTTATATGGCTTTATTGACCCCAAAATTCGAGCAAACAGATGAAGACACAAAGCTCACTTTTGCTCGATGCCTGGGGCGCGCTAAAACAAAATAAAGCCGCTCTATTTTCTTT
This sequence comes from uncultured Woeseia sp., assembly GCA_964416745.1. Lineage (GTDB taxonomy): Bacteria > Pseudomonadota > Gammaproteobacteria > Steroidobacterales > UBA11654 > CACPJA01. The sequence goes on along the minus strand of CAYQEV010000009.1, from coordinate 13,109 downwards.
TGCAACCATGCTAACAATGATTTTTTTGGTCATTTTTGGCCCTATGTTGAGCCCCTTTATGGTGGATCAAACAGATTGGTATCAGCTTTCAGCCAAACCAAGCCTTGCTTCGGGCCATATTTTTGGGACCGACGACCTAGGAAGAGACTTGTTTGTTAGGGTTATGCACGGAGGGAGAATATCACTAATGGTGGGGTTGGTCGCAACCCTCGTCAGCGTTCTAATTGGGGTTTCTTATGGGGCAATCTCTGGTTATGTTGGTGGCAAAGTAGACGCAGTAATGATGAGAGTTGTAGACGTTCTTTATGCAATGCCTTTTTTGTTTTTTGTGATTTTGCTTATGGTCTTTTTTGGGAGGAGCATTCTGTTAATATTCATAGCAATTGGGGCTGTAAACTGGCTTGATATTGCCAGAATAGTTAGAGGACAAACCCTTAACCTTAAAGGCAAGGAGTTTGTTGACGCCGCCAGGGCTGGGGGCGTTTCTACCACGAAAATAATCTTCAAGCATATCGTGCCCAACCTTCTTGGGTTGGTTGTCGTTTATGTGGCCTTAACTGTGCCCCAGGTTATTTTGGTTGAGTCTTTTTTAAGTTTTTTAGGTTTGGGCGTACAAGAACCAATGACTTCTTGGGGGGCCCTAGTAAACCAAGGCGCGAAGCAAATGGAAACCTCCCCATGGATGTTAATTTTTCCTGGCATGTTTTTAGCAACAACACTTTTTTGTTTTAATTTTATTGGAGACGGACTAAGGGATGCTTTGGACCCCAAAGACAGAACGAGGCAAAATGACTAACCTTTTAACAACACAAAACCTTTGCGTTGACTTTACGTCTAGGGGTGAAAAAATAGAGGCGGTAAAAAACCTAAATTTTTGTTTAGGCCATAACCAAGCTTTGGGGATTGTTGGAGAATCAGGCTCGGGAAAAAGCCAAACCGTTTTATCTATAATGGGCCTTTTAGAAAGCAATGGAAAAGCAACCGGCAGCGTTGTTTTTGATAACAAGGAAATATTAGGGCTTGAAAAAAAAGAGCTGAACAAAATAAGAGGCAGAAAAATTGGTATGGTTTTTCAGGACCCAATGAGCTCACTAAACCCATATATTTCTATTGGGGCGCAAATGGCAGGGGTGTTGCTTAACCACACAAACCTAAACAAGTCAGAAATAAAAGAATCCTGCATCGAGATGCTTGATGCAGTAAAGATTCCCAACCCCAAACAAAGATTTGACAGTTATTCTTTTGAGCTTTCAGGGGGGATGAGACAAAGAGTAATGATTGCATCAGCCCTGCTTACAAAACCCAAACTCCTTATAGCAGACGAACCAACAACAGCACTTGATGTCACTGTACAAGAGCAAATATTAGACCTTGTTTTAGAGATGAAAGAGAGGTTTTCTATGTCCGTGATTTTGATTACACATGATTTAGGGGTTGTCGCCAGGAGTTGTGAAAAGGTTTTGGTGCTAAAAGACGGGTTGGAACAAGAAACAGGCGAACTGAATCAAATATTTTATAACCCAAGGGCCGCTTACACCAAAGAGCTCCTGCTAAAATCAAAAGAAATTGGGATGGACACAGAACCAAGGGAGACAAAAAGAAACAACTCAGTAACCACAAAAATAAAAAACCTAACGGTTTGTTTTCCCATCCCCAAACCAACATTTTTTTCCAAGCAAGATCACCTTGTAGCCGTAGACAATGTCTCTCTTGATGTTTATGAGGGCGAAATATTGGGAGTTGTTGGAGAGTCTGGAAGCGGAAAGTCTACATTGGCAAAAAACATTCTAAGGCTTGTTCGACCAACCAAGGGTGAGATCGAATTGTTTGGCGAAAAACTTTCATTGTTGGATAAAAAACAAATGAAAAAAACAAGAAAAAAGATGCAGGTAGTTTTTCAAGATCCTCTCTCTTCATTAAACCCAAGAATGACGGTTTTTGAAACACTCTCAGAACCTCTAAACTCTTTTTATCCAGGCATGAACCGTGACTCTATAGAGAAAGATGTTCGGGCGGCCATTATAGAGGTAGGCCTTGGTGATGAGTTTTTAGGCAGGTATCCACACGAGCTTTCAGGGGGCCAATGCCAGAGGGTAGCCATAGCTAGAGCACTAATGCCAAAACCACAACTCTTAATTTGTGATGAAGCTGTAAGCGCACTTGATGCGTCAATTAGAGCAGAAATAATAGAGCTGTTGTTAGGGATCAAGAAAAAAAGGAACCTTACCATGATTTTTATTGCCCACGACCTAGCCGTAGTAAAAAAAATATGTGACAGGGTAATTGTTATGAAAAAAGGCAAGGTTGTTGAGTCAGGAGACACCACAGATGTTTTTTACTCTCCTAAAGAGGCGTATACAAAAAAACTATTAGATTCTGTTCCGGTGCCAGACCCAGACCTAGAACATGAAAAATACAACAAACGAAGGCTGGCAAACCAAGCCAAAAAAAGCTTGTAAAGAGAAGGACACAACAGTAGATTTATTTTTATAACCCGGTAAAAAAAACAAAGGAAAAACAATGAGCTTAAAGTCGCTTTATGATTTGGGAGAAACAATCCCTTTGGGGGAAGTCCCAAAAAAAATGCACGCCTTTACAGTAAGACAAGACAGATTTGGAGAGCCAAACAAAGCATGGCAGCGAGAGGTGATAAACACACCAACAATTGGACCCAAAGATGTCCTTGTTTATGTTATGGCAACAGGCATTAATTACAACAACGTATGGGCCGGTTTGGGCTTCCCGGTAGATGTAATAGCCGACCGACAAAAAAAAGGCGAAGAAGAAGATTTTCATGCAGGCGGATCAGACGCAGCAGGCATAATATGGGCTGTGGGCGAAGAGGTAGAGGATATTAATATTGGCGACGAAGTGGTTGTTCACTCTGGGTGGTGGGAACCAGAAGACCCTTGGGTCCTATCAGGGAAAGACCCAATGTTAGCCCCTAGTGTTAGAATCTGGGGTTATCAAACCAATTACGGTTCTTATTGTCAGTTTGCACGGGCTCAATCACACCAAATTAAACAAAAACCCAAACACTTAAGTTGGGAAGAAGCCAGCTGCTACATGCTTTGTGCTTCAACAGCCTATAGACAGTTAATGGGTTGGGCCCCACACACAGTAGAAAAAGATGATGTGGTTTTGGTTTGGGGCGCAGCCGGCGGCTTAGGCTCATTGGCTTTACAAATTGTTTCTGCGTTGGGCGGCAAGGCTGTTGCAGTAATATCTAATGAAGACAAACGACAGTTCTGTATTGACAAAGGGGCTATAGGCGTAATCAATCGTAATGATTTTACTCATTGGGGACCCATGCCGGACACGAACTCTCCAGACTATAAGGCCTGGGTAGGAGGCGTTAGGAGTTTTGGGAAAGCGATTTGGGAAGCTGTGGGAGAAAGAAAAAACCCTAAAATTGTTTTTGAGCACCCTGGCGAGGCCACTTTGCCTACCTCTGGTTTTGTGTGTGACACTGGTGGGATGGTTGTAATATGTGCCGGAACTTCTGGCTACAACATAACCATGGACCTGAGATATCACTGGATGATGCAGAAACGACTTCAGGGCTCACACCTTGCAAACGATATTCAAGCAGAAGAGCTAAATAAACTAGTGTTATCTGGAAAAGTAGACCCCTGCTTGTCAGAAACATATTTGTTTGATGAGATAGGCCACGCCCATCAATTAATGTATGAAAATAAGCACCCCTATGGAAATATGGCTTGTTTAGTAAACGCTACCGAAAAAGGCAAAGGCCAGGACACTACATAAAAACCCTAAAATGATCTTTGAATACATTAATGTTTGTGCTGCAGAAAGAGAAAGCATTAGCATTAATCACTAGTGACGCATGAAGAGAAAACTCTGTTTAGAGAAGGGTTTAAAAAGCTCAAGCTTGACTTAGCAAAACATCAAGAGGAGCAGCTCGAATTTTTTTTACAGAGCATGCTTAATGAGAACAAGAAATTTAACCTCACAGGGATTACAGACCCAAGAGAAGCAATCATAAAACACTTGTTTGACTCACTAAGCGTCGCGAAGGAAATAAGCGCCAGCTCAATAGCTGACATTGGTTCTGGCGCAGGCTTTCCTGGTATTCCATTGGCCATCGTTAAACCAAACAGCAACTTTTTTCTGGCAGAAGCGAAACAAAAAAAAGCAAAATTTATTAAGAGCGCCACCAAGGATTTGGGGCTTTTAAATGTTGTTGTTTTTGGCAAAAGATCAGAGGAGATAAAGATAAAAAAAGGAGTCGAAGCTATTGTTTGTAGAGCCATAGGAAGCCTTGATTATTTTATAGAAAAAACAAAACATTTGTTATCAGAAGGGGGCAGCCTATATGCCATGAAAGGAAAGCTGTCAGACGATGAGATTAAAAAAATACCAAGCGACTGGCGTATTGCACAAATAAAAAAAATTGATGTACCCTATCTTGAGGCAGAAAGACATTTAATCAGGGTTTTAAAAAAATAAAAAGTGACAGAAACAATAGTAGTAGCAAACCAAAAAGGCGGTGTTGGCAAAACAACAACATCAATTAACCTTGCTGCAGCCTTACAAAGTTATGGCAAGAGCACACTATTAATTGACCTTGATTCGCAAGGAAACGCAACCAGCGCCACAAGCCCCAATAACATTGAGGGGCAACCAACTGTGTACGATGTTTTAATGGGGCTAAAAAACATCAAAGAGTGCCTTTTAAGATCTAAGCACGACAAGTTTGTTTTGTTGCCGTCTAACAGCGACCTAATGGCAGCCGAAATAGAAATGTTAAGCATGGATAACAGGGAGTCGGTGCTAAAGGAAAAAATTAATGAGATAAAAGACCAGTTTAACTACGTTTTAATTGATTCCCCGCCATCAATGAACATCTTAACGCTAAACGCATTAACAGCAGCAGAACAAATAATAATCCCGGTCCAATGTGAATATTATGCCCTAGAGGGCATGAAAGGGGTTTTGGAATCCATTTATAAAATTAAAGAAACAATCAACCCTAAATTAGAAATAAAAGGGGTTTTAAGAACCATGTTCGACTCAAGAAATAGCCTGTCAGTTGAGGTGTCGGCACAACTAAAAAAATACTTCGGCGAAAAACTTTTTTGGAGCTACATACCTAGAAATGTCCGTTTAGCAGAGGCGCCAAGCTTTGGAATGTCGGCCGTCTCTTATGACCCAGAGTGCCTGGGCTCAAAAGCCTATCTTGCATTAGCAAAAGAGGTAATAAAAAAAACCATGGAATCATAATAAGATATAGATAAACTGTGGAGAGATGGCAGAAAAAAGAAAAAGCTTAGGCAGGGGGTTAGACGCCTTATTGGGCGGCTCCACACAAACACACACAAGCAACACAACCAAAAGCTTAAATGAGCTTCCTATAGAAGAGGTTGGGCCAGGACCTTTTCAACCAAGAAAAAAAATTAACGAGCAGCAACTCAGCGAGTTGTCCGCGTCCATTGAGGCACAAGGTGTGTTACAACCAATAGTGGTTAGAGAAAGAGCAGTTCAGGATTCTCAAACAGGAATTAGGTACGAGATTATTGCAGGCGAAAGAAGGTGGAGAGCGGCTCAGTTAGCCAACCTAGAAACTATCCCGGCAGTTGTTAAAACGGTTAGCGACATAGATGCGGTGGCCATTGCGCTGATTGAGAACATTCAAAGAGAGAACTTAAACCCATTAGAGGAGGCTAACGCTTTTCAACGCTTAATAATTGAGTATGAAATGACGCACCAAGAGGTTGCAAACTCAGTCGGCAGAGCAAGGGCCAGCATATCTAACATGCTTAGGTTGTTAGAGTTGCCAAACAGTGTTCAAGAGCTGTTAAACAACAGCTCGATAAATATGGGCCACGCCAGAGCCTTGTTGTCCATTCAGGACCCAGCAATGCAACTCGAAGTAGCAAACCTTGTGGCTGAAAAAAAACTATCTGTTAGGGAAACAGAAAAACTTGTCAAAAGCATTATTGAAGGAAAAACAAAAGAAAAAAAACAGCCCCAAAAGAAAGACCAAGACATTATTAACCTTGAAGACACACTAACAAACCAGCTGGGTGCAAAAGTGACAATAAAACACAACCAAGCGGGTGCAGGGACCTTAACCATAAGTTACACAAGCACCGATGAGCTTGAGGGCATTCTTAATAAAATTAAATAAAACTAAAAACCATAGAAATGGATATTTCTAGCCCACGACAACTATCAACCGGTATTTTTTTATCGCAAGTTACTATAGGGCTGATTACAGCAGCTCTTTTTTTCTACTTCTCAGGTTTTGCAAGCGCAAAGTCTTCTTTTTTGGGTAGCCTTATAGCGGCCTTAACATCACTAAATTTCATGAACTTGGTGTTACGGAAACAACACAAAGAACCAAAAAAAATCTTAAACTCTTTGTATCTTATGGAGGCCTTTAAGTTTATATTAACCGGAGGTTTTTTTGGGGTTGCTATTATCTTAATAAAAGCTATGTTTTTCCCACTAATAATAGGTTATATTGTTGCCGTTTTTATATATTGGTTGTCTTTATTAGCACCTTAAAAAAGAAAATGTTCAAAAACTTTATCACCAAGCTTTTTTTGTTGTTTTTTCTTTCTGTTGTTCCACTTCAGGCTTTTTCAGCAGAAACAGCCGACCACGGCTGTTTTGGAAAAACCTATGAAACTGAATACTCTGCAAACAAATACATCACACACCACCTTTCTCACTGTACAGCAGACACGTTTTTGGGGCCGATACATGTAGACAGTGTTTTTTATTCTGTTTTTATGGCCATTGTTTTTCTTCTAACGTTCTTTCTTTTTGCTCGTAAAGCAACTGCCGGAGTGCCCGGACGAGGGCAAAGCTTTATCGAGATAATTATAGAGTTTGTGGATCAGCAGGTTAAAGACACCTACCACGGTTCAAGCAAACTCATCGCGCCACTTGCGCTCACTATATTTATGTGGGTCTTTCTCATGAACTTTATGGACCTTCTGCCGGTAGACATGCTCCCCAAGGCAGGAGAGATGATGAACATTAAATACATGAGAGTCGTCCCAAGCGCCGACTTAAACATAACGTTTGGCCTGTCAATTACTGTTTTCTTGTTAATTCTTTTTTACAGCATAAAAATTAAGGGCATAGGCGGCTTTGCAAAAGAGCTTGCCTTTCAACCATTCGGCAAAGCAATGCTACCCTTTAACCTTTTGCTGAAGGTGATAGAAGAAATAGCAAAACCAATTTCTTTAGGACTACGACTTTTTGGCAACCTGTATGCTGGAGAATTAATCTTTATGATTATCGCTATATTTACTGCAGGTGAAGGCATCGCTTACCTTTTTGACATAGGGGTAATACCATATGCGGTGATGCAATTTGTTTTGGGGCTTATATGGGCACTGTTTCATTTAATAATAATTTTGTTACAGGCCTTTATATTTATGATGTTGACCATTGTTTACTTAAGCATGGCACACGAAGAACATTAATTTATTAAACATAAACTTAAGGAGATAGAAAATGGATTTTGTACAAGGAATGACTTTAATAGCGGTAAGCATACTTATAGGTATGGGAGCTTTAGGGACAGCAATTGGGTTTGGACTTCTTGGTGGTCGCTTCCTAGAAGGGTCTGCGAGACAACCAGAGATGGTCCCTATGTTGCAAGTAAAAATGTTTATTGTCGCAGGCTTGTTAGACGCCGTAACAATGATCGGGGTTGGAATAGGGTTGTTTCTTTTGTTTGCAAACCCCTACCTATCCTAATAAAAAAACTTAGCTTTACTAACGGAGCAAAATAATGAGCTTAAACGCCACATTACTCATACAAATGACGGTTTTTGCTGTCGTGGTTTTGTTTAGCATGAAGTTTATTTGGCCAATGATTATGGAGGCCATCGAGCAAAGAAACAAAGATATATCTGACGGGCTTGCCGCTGCAGAACAGGGCCAAAAAAAGCTTAGCGATGCAGAGTCCGAAGTTACCGGACTAATTTCTGAAGCTAAAAAACAAGCCACCACAATATTAGATCAAGCCAACACAAGGGCAACTTCTATTGTGCAGACCGCTAAAAATGAGGGGAGTGAAGAAAGAGATAAAATTATTTCATCGGCACAAGAAGAGGCTGAACAAGAGCTTAATAAGCTTAAAGAGGATCTAAAAAAAGATCTCGCAGGCCTTGCTGTTACAGGCGCAGAAAAAATCTTATCAAGAGAGATTAATGAGGAAGACCACAAAAAAATATTGGACGGCTTAGCTAAAAAACTTTAAAAAATGGAAGAATCAAAAACAATAGCAAGACCATACGCAAAAGCTGTGTTTGATATAGCGCTATCAAACAAACAACTAAAAGAGTGGTCCATATTTCTTCAGGGCTGCTCTCATGTTGTTGACAACTCAGAGATGACAAGCTTGATTTCATCCCCAGGGGTTGATGTTAAGGCTTTAGCAAAAGTAATTTATGAACTTGCTATAGAGATAGCGAACATCAATGAAAACAAAAACTTTTTAAGCTTTATCTTGGTTCTTGCTGGAAACAAAAGACTAGCCGTGGTTTCAGAAATAAGTAAGCAGTTTGACGCAAAAAAAAGAACTGAAGAAGGGGTGGTAGAAGTAACCATAACAAGCGCATCAGATATTGGCGATGAATCGCTCTCTGCAATCAAGCAAGCACTGAAAGAAAAACTTAATAAATCGATAGAGGTAATTGTAGAAAAAGATGAACAACTTATCGGTGGCGCCACAATAAGAGTCGGCGACCACATGATAGATGGATCAGTTCGCTCTCAACTTTCTAACCTAAATCGTTTTTTAACCAACTAAAAAAGGAATAGAGATGGCAATAAAAGCATCTGAAATCAGCGAGCTGATAAAAGCAAAAATAGAAGACTTTGATCATGAAGCGCAGGCTTCTGATATTGGAACAGTGGTTTCTGTAACTGACGGCATTACAAGGATTCATGGTCTAAACGAGGTTCAATATGGTGAAATGATAGAGTTCCCAGGGGACACGTTTGGCCTCGCTTTGAACTTAGAGCAGGACTCTGTTGGGGCGGTGGTCTTAGGGGACTACACACACATTTCTGAGGGCGCCCAAGTAAAAACAACCAATCGAATTTTAGAGGTGCCTGTTGGAGAAGGGCTTCTTGGGAGGGTTGTTGACTCACTAGGACAGCCCTTAGACGGAAAAGGAAAGATTGAATCAACCGCCTCTGCACCAATTGAGAAGGTTGCCCCGGGCGTTATTTCAAGACAGTCTGTTGACCAACCTGTTCAAACAGGCCTTAAGTCAATTGACTCCATGGTGCCAATTGGTAGAGGCCAAAGAGAGTTGATCATTGGGGATAGGCAAACTGGAAAAACTGCCGTTGCTGTTGACACTATAATTAACCAGAAAGGGACAGGAATTAAATGTATTTATGTGGCGGTTGGCCAAAAGAACTCCTCAATTGCCAACGTTGTCAGAAAACTAGAAGAAGAGGGAGCCATGGAGCATACGATTGTTGTTGCAGCAGCAGCATCAGACTCTGCTGCCATGCAATATATTGCACCATATTCTGGTTGTGCAATGGGAGAATACTTCAGAGACATAGGGGAAGACGCCCTCATTATTTATGATGACTTAACCAAACAAGCCTGGGCGTATAGACAGGTTTCTTTATTGCTTAGAAGGCCACCAGGCCGTGAAGCTTATCCAGGAGACGTGTTTTATTTACACTCAAGATTGCTAGAAAGGGCAGCAAGAGTTAACCCCGAGTATGTTGAAAAAGAAACTGGCGGCAAAGTTAAAGGAAAAACCGGCTCACTAACAGCGCTACCCATAATTGAAACTCAGGCTGGAGATGTTTCTGCGTTTGTGCCAACAAACGTCATTTCTATTACTGACGGCCAGATTTACTTAGAAAGCGACTTATTTAACGCAGGGATTAGGCCAGCTATTAATGCAGGGCTTTCGGTGTCAAGGGTTGGCGGTGCAGCCCAAACAAAAATTATAAAAAAGCTTGGCGGAGGAGTAAGGCTAGCTTTAGCACAATATAGAGAGCTCGCGGCGTTCGCACAGTTTGCTTCAGACCTAGACGAGACAACAAGAAAACAGTTAGAAAGAGGCCAAAGAGTTACCGAGCTGATGAAGCAAAAACAATACTCCCCATTGAACGTAGCTGAAATGGCAGCATCCCTTTTTGCCGCCAACGAAGGTTATTTAGATGATGTCCCAGTTGAAAAAATTGTTGCTTTTGAGACAGCACTTCATGCAAGCATTGCTGATAATAATGCTGAACTAATGAACAAAATAAATGAAGCGGGTGATTATAACGATGAAATAGAAGCTGGGTTAAAACTAGCGCTAGAGGACTTCAAAGAAACAGGCGCGTACTAAAATAATGGCAAACGAAAAAGAAATCCGAACAAAGATAGGGAGTGTAAAAAACACCCAAAAAATCACCAAAGCTATGGAAATGGTGGCCGCGAGCAAAATGAGAAGAACCCAAGAAACCATGAAAAAATCATTACCATACGCAGATAAAATTAGAGGGGTTATTGGTCATATTTTTAAAGCGAACCCAGACTATAAACACCCTTTTTTAGTTGAACGTAAAGTAAAAAGTGCTGGCTATATTGTGGTCAGCTCAGACAAAGGACTTTGTGGAGGGCTAAATGTAAATATGTTTAGACCATTTATTGCCCACTTAAAAGAACAAAAGAGCAACAATATTAAAACCAAATTATGCCTTGTTGGGGCTAAAGGGGTTCAGTTCTTTAGGTCCTTGGATGTAAATGTTGTAGCTGCTACCACACACTTAGGGGAAGAGCCTTTAGTGGAAGACTTGGTGGGAGCAATAAAAATTATGCTTGATGAATACACAGAGGGAAAAATAGACCAACTGTTTATCGTCCACAATAATTTTGTTAACACAATGTCGCAGAAGCCCGAAATAAAAACACTCTTGCCAATCGACCCAAGCGACAAAGACGACTTACAAGAACATTGGGACTATATTTATGAGCCAGACTCAAGAGATTTATTGGATTATATTTTAATGAGGTACATAGAGTCACAAGTTTATAGGGCTGTTGTTGAAAATGTAGCCTGTGAAATGGCCGCTAAAATGGTTGCCATGAAGAGCGCAACTGATAATGCGGGCAAACTTATAGATGAATTAGAGCTTGATTATAACAAAGCAAGACAGGCCGCTATAACACAAGAAATATCTGAAATTGTAGGCGGCGCTGCTGCTGTTTAGTTAAAAAGGAAAAAAAATGAGCACAGGAAATATTGTACAAATAATAGGGGCCGTAGTTGATGTGGAGTTTCCCAGGGAGACCATCCCTAGCGTTTATGACGCGCTAACATTAAAAGATGGAGACCTTGTTTTTGAGGTCCAGCAGCAATTAGGCGATGGCGTTGTAAGAACTATTGCTATGGGCTCCAGTGAAGGTCTTAAAAGAGGCATTGAGGTTGAAAATACTGGTGCCCCAATTAGTGTTCCAGTTGGCCAAAAAACTTTGGGCAGGGTGCTTGATGTTCTAGGAAACCCAATTGATGAAAAAGGACCTGTTGGAGCAAAAACAAGCAAACCAATTCATGCAAAAGCACCTTCTTTTGAGGAACAGTCTGGAAGCTCAGATGTTCTTGAGACAGGAATTAAAGTAATAGACCTGCTCTGCCCGTTTGCAAAGGGTGGAAAGGTTGGGTTGTTTGGTGGCGCTGGCGTGGGCAAAACGGTTACTGTTATGGAGCTCATTAGAAACATTGCTGTAGAACATGACGGGTTTTCAGTGTTTGCAGGTGTTGGCGAAAGAACAAGAGAGGGAAATGACTTTTATCATGAAATGAAAGAGTCTGATGTTTTAGACAAGGTAGCTCTAGTTTATGGCCAAATGAACGAACCCCCTGGTAACCGCTTAAGAGTAGCGCTAACAGGACTAACGATCGCAGAAAATTTTAGAGATGAGGGAAGAGATGTTTTAATGTTTATAGATAACATCTATCGATACACATTGGCAGGAACAGAGATCTCAGCGCTGCTTGGCAGAATGCCATCAGCAGTAGGGTATCAACCTACACTAGCTGAGGAAATGGGAATCCTTCAAGAAAGAATCACCTCAACAAAAACAGGCTCAATAACCTCTATTCAGGCAGTTTATGTTCCAGCCGATGACCTGACTGATCCCTCCCCAGCCACAACGTTTGCTCATCTGGACGCCACAGTTGTTTTATCTAGGGCAATAGCAGAGTTAGGTATTTATCCAGCGGTCGATCCACTAGACTCTAATAGTAGACAACTAGACCCAATAGTCGTCGGCCAAGAGCATTACGACACCGCAAGATCAGTCCAACAAGTGCTACAAAGATATAAAGAACTACAAGACATTATTGCTATTTTGGGCATGGATGAGCTTTCAGAGGAAGACAAGCTCAGCGTTCAAAGAGCTCGAAAAATTCAACGGTTTTTATCGCAACCCTTCTTTGTTGCCGAAGTGTTCACTGGCTCACCAGGACAGTACGTCTCTTTACAGGAATCAATAAGAGCCTTTCAAGGCATTGTTGCCGGCGAGTATGACGACCTCCCTGAGCAAGCCTTTTATATGGTAGGAACAATTGATGAAGCGGTTAAAAACGCTAAAAACATGTAAAAACTATGAGCACAATCCAAATAGAGATCGTTAGCGCTGAAAAAGCGATTTTCTCAGGCGAAGCAGTAATGTTGATCGCGCCAGGAAAAGACGGTGATCTTGGTATCGCTCCAAAACACACCCCACTCCTAACAACCCTTAGGCCTGGTGAAATAGAAGTCCACAAAAGCGATAACAAAAAAGAATACTTTTATGTGACAGGAGGGATTTTAGAAGTACAACCGCACATCGTAACAGTTTTAGCTGACTCAGCCTTACATGCAGATGAGCTAGACGAAGAAGCAGCCCTTGACGCAAAAAACAAAGCTGAGGAAGCCTTAAAGGGCGCAGATAAAAAAGAAGACTTAGAGCAAGCACAAGCACAACTAACAGAAGCTGCCGCAAGGTACAACGCCGTAAAAAAACTTAAAGGTAAAAAATAACCCCTTTTTGGTTGCTATAAAACTAGCAAAACAACACAATTTCTATGTAAACTACTCACCTTTTTTGTAATCAAGGAGGA
>CAYQEV010000008.1:0-43782 GCA_964416745.1 uncultured Woeseia sp. | reverse complement strand
GAAAAGGCTTAGGTCAAAAAATGTATAAAGATATCTTTTTAAATGCTGAGCAAGACGAGTTAACTATCACTGCAGAAGTAAACACCAAACCTATTAATCAACCCTCATTGAATTTTCATACTACTATGGGCTTTAAGCAGATTGGGAAAAGAGAATTTTTAGATCATAACGTAGCTTATTTTATTAAATAATGATCTCACTTAATTTCTATAGTCTAATGGGGGGCTTCTGTCACCCAATAAAGGCACATAATTAAAATCTTCTCCAACATTAATTGATAGTTCGGCTTCAGCTTGTTTGACGATACCAGGGTTTAGATAAATTTCTCTCGCTGTTTCTGTCAAGACTTGGACAGCGAGCTTTGTTCCTTTTAAACCAATTGTAGTGCCACCAGAGGCAACTGCTTGCCAAGAATGAGCTGAAGTACCAGGAACCCAGGATGCTATTCTAGCGCCACCAGTGGGCACTAACCAACTGATATCACCAACATCTGTTGATCCGTAACCATGGGTAGTTTTATAGGGTAAAATATTTTCCTGATCGCCTATTTGAGCACTTGGATTTAAAAATGTTTTATAGATCTCATTTGCAAAGTCATTTTCTACTGAAGAGTAGGTAATACCACCTCGATCTGACAATTTTTCATGCATGATTCTTTGTAACGTATCATTTGGCATTAGCGGGTAGTTGCCGTGCATTACTTCATAGCTAACCTCAGTTTCAGTTCCCATTGCTGCTCCTTTTGCTGCCTTGACAACGCGTTTAAACAGATTTTCTACCATTGTTCTTTTTGGGTGCCTGACGTAGTAATAAACCTCAGCTTCATCAGGAATAACATTCGGAGCTAGTCCTCCTTTGGTGATAACGTAATGAATTCTAGATTCTTGAGGGATATGTTCTCTCATCAAATTGACCATCATATTCATTGACTCGACTCCATCCAATGCTGAACGCCCTTGATCTGGGGCACTCGCTGCATGTGCCGAAATACCAGTAAAAGTGAACCTTGCAGATTTATTTGAGTTGGAGGTTCTAGGTCGTGCATGACTCTCACTTCCAGGATGCCAATGAAGAGCAATATCAACGTCATTAAATAACCCAGCTCGAGCCATATAAACCTTACCTGATCCACCTTCTTCAGCAGGGGTACCATAAAACCTTATCGTTCCTTTAATCTTATTAGCTATAAGCCACTCTTTAATGACCACTGATGACCAGGCTGAGCCTGAACCAAAAAGATGGTGACCACACGCATGTCCTGCTTGATTATCCTTGTATGATTCTTTAAACGGCGACGCACTTTGAGCAACTCCTGGAAGGGCATCAAACTCACCGAGAATTGCAATAACAGGTTTACCGGATCCGTATTCAGCTATAAACGCGGTTGGTATATTTGCTACATTATTTTGAATCTTAAAACCGTGATCCTCAAGAGCGTCTTGCAGTAGTTTAGAGCTTTTGTATTCTTGATATCCTACCTCAGCTAAATCCCAGATTTGCATGGCAATATTCTCAAACTGTGACTGGTGTTTATTGATAGTTGAGTCTAAATCAGAATCATTAGACGCCCAACCAATAGAACAGAAAATTAACATGCATATTAGGGTCATTTTTTTCATTTAAATCTCCTGTTTTATTCTTAAACAAATGATAACTTGTATGAAAGATTATCAAATCTATTGATAATGAGAAAGACCGTATAAATTAATTTCTTTTTTTAAGCATATTAGAGTATGTTTATATCAAGAATTCATTAGGAGAATAATATGAGATATTTGTTTTTATGCATGATTTGCTTATTCAGTGTTAACGCTTATTCAACATCAGATCAATACACCATAAGAACTGAAATATTTTTTTGTAAATACTCAGAAGGAACTAATTACGATGATGTCGTGAAGTATGAAAAAAAATATGAAAAGTTCTTACGTAAAAATGGTCTTAAATATTCAAAAGCTATTTTGACACCCGTGATCGCTGGAGAAACTGACTATGATTTTATACTTTGGGGCAGCTGGCCAAATGGCGAAGAGATGTATAGAGAGTATGGAGCGTATCTTAATGATTATGACAACCCTAATGAAAACCCAAGCATTTGTAGCAATAATGTTGCTGTAATTAATACTGCAGCCAGGCATATCAGGATACCACGAGAAGAATATGACAATATTCAGTTTGTTGAATTTGCTAATTGTAAATTTACTGAAGAAGCATCCTTCAATGAACTTCTAAAGATATCAGCTGAACATGAATCATTAGTAGAAGAATTTGGTTACGGAGGTTATGGTGTTCATTATTTAAGACCTTATCGAGGTTTTGACGATGCATTTGCTTACGATATGATCAGGATGGCTCATTGGTATAACCGTGAAACAAGAGCTGAGAATGTAAAAAAAGGTGCTGCAATGAGTCAATTTATGAACGATAAAGGCATTAGTGAAAAATATGCAACACACATTGAATCTTGTGGAAATAGAAAGGTCTTTGGAATGGAACAAATATATAGCTCTGTAGACTAAAAAAATACGATCGATGAAAATAATAAATAATAATCTGATTGATAAAGCATTGTTGGTGCTTTTTGCTTTCGAATACCTTTTATTTGGACTATGGGGTCTTGTAGACCCAATTGCAATCTCTAACATGATAGGCCTTACGTTCAACGACATTACTGCATTCAGTGAATTTAGAGCCCAATACACATTCTTCACAGCTCTAGGGGTACTGTCTTTTATAGCTGTATTCAAAAAAGAAATACAAATCAGAACCTACTTTATTCTGGCTCTATTAAACGGCAGCTTTGTTATTGGTCGAACCTTAGGAATATTTTTGGACGGGATGCCTGACCAGACTTTATGGTCTATTTTTATTGTTGATCTTGCTGTCTTTCTCTTATGTTTTTGGAGATATAAAACCCTTAACAATCACTAGAACTTAATCAAGTGATCTTAGAGGTTTTTTATCTCTAAACAAGAGCAGAAACGGTACGAATAGAATCCATGTTTTATGATAATGTTTCGGGAATAACCGCTGAGATAAATCTAAAAGTCTAGCGTCTAGTCCAATGAAAATCCTCCGCTTATTTTTTTTAACACCACTTAGAATGATCTTTGCTGCTTTGCTTGGATGCATACCTCCCTGTTTAAACTCATGCCCCATTTCTTCCAAACTAGTGGGTGGTTTCCAAGTAAAGATGGACTTCTTTCCGTCCTCTATTACTTTTTTTGCTACTCGATCATCCATTCTTGCGGTTCCGGCTATGTTGGTTCCAATATGTCCAGGATGAACACAATGAATTTGGAGGTTTGGATTAGTATCAGCCATTTCTAAAGCCAGACTTTCAGTGAAACCCCTTACAGCAAATTTAGTTGCGTGATACGCAGATTGGCCCGGCACAGCAACCATTCCAAAGATAGAAGAGGTATTGACTATCGCGGCTTCAGGTCGATCAATCATATGGGGTATAAACGCTCTAGTGCTATTTACTACCCCATGAAAATTGACACCCATAACCCAATCCCAATATTTTTCATCCATGTCTTGAAAATGTCCGCCAGTTGCAACACCAGCATTATTAAAAACTAAATCAACCTTGCCATGCTGTTCTATAACTTTTCCAGGAAGTGCTTCAATATCTTCTTTGATTGCAACATCTAACACATGAGATGAAACCGACACATTGTATTGTTTTAACATTTCGAGTGTTTTATTAAGAGTGTCTTCATTAACATCACAAACAACAACATCTGCACCGTCCTTAGCTAAAAGGATAGCCAAATAACGACCCATGCCTGATCCAGCTCCTGTGATTACTGCGGTTTTATCTTTAAAGTTCTTCAAGATCTCTGTTTAATTTAATCAGAATTATCCATATGTTTATTTAAAAAATTAAGTGTTCTATCAAATGCTATATTAGCAGATGCTTCATGATAGTCATTTCTCATCTCACAATTAAAGCCATGTCCTGCCTCTTTATAAGAATACACAATTGCTTCTGGGTAATGTTTTTTAATCAATTCGACATTGCTCATAGGTATTGCAAAATCTTGTTCACCAAAATGATAAATGATTGGACATTGGGGACTTTTATCCAGGTACTTTTCTGCAATAAGTCCACCGTAATAACTCACAGCACACATTGTTTTTAATTCAGAGGCAGCAATGTGTGCAAGCATTCCACCAAAACAATAACCAATTATTGCAGTTGAAGCATCAGTGAATGAAATAGCAGCATTAATATCATTCATTGCATGCTTGATACTCAATTGTTCTTTATAAGATTTACCTTCTTCAATTTGGTTGTAATCTAAAATAATATCTTTTTCAAAACGATCATAAAGTGCTGGTGCTATGGCTGTATAGCCATTTTCTGCGTATTGAACACAAACATTTTCAATGTGTTTAGTGATACCAAATATTTCCTGAATAATTACCACATTACCTTTTTTATTCTTAGTGGGACTCGCTATGAATGCATCTAGTTCATGGCGGTCTTCGGAGGTAATTTTAATGGTGGTTTCTGATATTTGCATAATGCGTCTCTTTCATGGTTTATGAATGAAGATTCTATTAGAATGTTTATTATTATGGAAGTAACAGGTAAAAGAATTGTTGTGACAGGTGCAGCATTTGGCATTGGCAAGTCCATGTCGAAAATATTCTTAGATGCTGGAGCACAGTCAGTGGTTATGGCTGATATCAATGATGAAGCACTACAAAAATCAGCAGCAGAAATTAACTCACCGTATATTCTGACAGATGTCTCAAAAGAAGATGAAGTAGTCAATCTTATTGATCAGTCAAATTCTCTCATGGGCGGTATTGATGTATTTTGCTCAAACGCAGGGATAGGAGGTGAATCAGGACTTCTTAATACATCTGATGAAGATTGGCAGAATATTTGGGGCATTAACGTTATGTCACATATTTATGCAGCAAAACATGTTATTCCACAAATGTTAACCCAAAAGGAAGGTTACCTTGTTAACACAGCTTCAGCTGCAGGACTTCTGACCCAAGTAGGTGCTGCTGGCTATTCTGTAACAAAAGCTGCAGCTGTCAGCTTTGCTGAATGGTTAAAAATAACATATGGAGAGAAAGGTATAGGTGTTTCATGCTTATGCCCTCAAGGTGTCAGAACACCAATGGTAGAAGATGCTCATGATATCGTCGGATCATTGGTGGGTATGGACGGTATAATGGAGCCAGATGATGTTGCTCGAGAAGTTATAGTGGCGATTCAAAAGGAGCAGTTTCTTATTACTCCCCACACCCAGGTACTAGATTATATAAAAATGAAATCTGCAGATTATGATCGTTGGATTAAAGGTATGCAGAGCCTTCAGAAACAATTGCTAGATAATTTTCCTGACGCTGAAGATATGTTTAAGTAATCACTGTGGTGTTTAAATTATCCAACACCTCAGGCATTGCATCAACGTATCTTTGAACATCTTCAATATTACCCATACTGACTCTTGACCAGTTATTAAAGTTGCCATATTTTCCTCTAATGAGGACGTTGCGTTTCAACATTTCATCTCTGAAATCATCTGCATCAATATCGCCAAGATTAACAAAGATGAAATTAGTTTCAGAAGGCAATGCTGATAGGCCGTTTGAAGTGATGCCCTCATACACCATCTCTCTTGCTTCAATGATCTTAGATTTAGAGAATTTAAGGAATGTTTCATCGTTATAACTCGCAATAGCACCAGCAAGCCCACCCATAGAGACTGAAAATTCTCCGCTACCGTTTTTCTTTATAGAATCTATGATATCCGGTTGGGCAATGATATAACCAATGCGTTCGCCTGCAAGACCATATATTTTAGAGAAGGTTCTAGAAACAGCCACGTTATAACCATCTTTGACCAAATCTATCATTGAATTATCATCAGGATTGTCTGTTATCTCATTATAAGCTTCATCAACAATAACCAAGGTGTGTTTGCTCATATTAATAACGCTGTTTCTTAGTTCATTGGAGTCCAATAGTAATCCGGTGGGGTTATTAGGGTTAACGATAGAAACAGATGAGATATCATTTTCAGCTATCGATTCCATAGCTTTAAGGTTAATGTCTAAATTTTCTCCATTATCAACACGGATAACTGTACCGCCTATATTTTCAGCATAACCAAGATGGGAATCCCAGGTAAGTTGAGTAGTTGCTATAGGATTTTCTCTTGATTTAACTTGAACTAAATAACTTAACGCTTGAGTTGATCCAGCACTAATAGTGATGTTTTTACTATCCAGACTATGACGTTCTGAAATCATTGATTTTAATCTGTTTACAAGCAGATCAGGGTAGTAGGCCCCTTTATGAGATGATTCTTTTATTGCTTTTATTGCTAACTCACTCGGGCCGTAGTAATTTTCATTCCAATGCAGTTGAGCAAGCCCTTCTTTAGGCCCATACACTATAGGCTGAGCAACCACAGAAAAAGGTATAATTTTAGCCGTCGCACCTGCAGTAGCTAGTTGCATGGAACTTGTTAGAAAGTTTCGTCTCGAAATACCCATGTAATTATCTCTTTAAAAAATAATAATAACTTTACCATTTAATAGATGAAGGTACTATCAGTCTATTATGAATAGATCAGGGACTAAATTTCAAAAAAAAGTTTGGGATGAAATTAAGAAAATCCCTAAAGGTAAAACAAAATCATATAAACAAATTGCTATTGCTATAGGTTCACCAAAATCATCGAGAGCTGTTGCCAATGCTTGTGGTAAGAATCCAGACCCAATTATTACTCCGTGTCATAGAGTCATTGCTTCTGATGGATCAATCGGTGGTTATACAGCCGCAGGTGGTGTGAAGGCTAAAAAAAACTTACTTGCACAAGAAGGAGTGTATTTTGATTAGGCCTTTTTGTCTTTTATTCTATAGCTGAAAATGCCGGTATTGCAGCACTTAAGATAAAATTCACTATTCAATAACAATTGATTAATATGTATTTAAGCCTAATTAATGGAGACATAACAACGATGCGAGTATTAAAAATAATTAGTTATGGCATTTTTTCAGTCATTACTGTCACTGCACTATTGTTACTAATTCTCTATTTTACTCAAACTTCGGATTACGAGGTTACCCAAATTACTGACTGCCAATCAGACGCACAAGTACAAGTTTATTGCGACTTTAACAAACCTGAAGATATTGTTGTGCTTCCTGATGATCGTCACTTATTAATTTCTGAATTTGGAGCGATTGTTCCTCTTAGTCCAAAAAACTTACCCGGACAATTATCATTATTTGATACAGATATAATGAAAAAAAAGTCAATTAAAGTAACACTCAGTGACAACATATGGGGTGACAACAATTGTCAACGCGATGACCTTTTGTTTTCTCCTCATGGGATTGATCTTAATCAGAGATCTGATGGACGTTATCAACTTGCAGTCATTAATCACATGCCACAAGAGACTGTGGAGATGTTTGAGTTAATTAATGTTGATAATTCTTGGACACTAATATGGAGAGGTTGTGTGAACGCGCCGAAAACAGGCTATTTTAATGATGTTGCTCTAAGGAGTAACGGCAGCTTCTTTACGACTCAAATGTACGAAAAAGACCTATCATATTTGAATCTAGCCTATATTTCTTATACTAAACCAGACACTGGTTTTGTATATCAATGGGATACAAACGACGGGTTTAAAAAAGTGCCAAACTCTGAAGGTTCATTTCCAAACGGCATTTCAATCTCAGATGATGAAAAGAATTTATTTATTAATTATGTTTTTAATCACAGAACCTCAAAATTAAACCTAAAGAATCTTACTGTAGAAGCAGAGCACTTTAGTGAAGGCACGCCTGATAATTCATCTATTGACGGAGATTTTATTTGGGTTGCGACACAAGACAATACAGGCACAGACTTATTAATTCATTGTGATGAAACGGTGATTCAATGCTCTTTACCTTTTACGATTTATAAATTAAGGCAAGATGATTTATCCGAAGTTAAGACTTTTTCATTCAAACACACACAAATGGGTTCGGTCACCGTAGGGGTACCTCATAAAGAAAAAATATGGTTAGGTACTTTTATGGGCAACCGAATTGCATCCTTCAATCTTAATCAAGAGTAGTAATATGAAAGCGTATTTATGTAGAGAGTTTGGTCCAATTAATTCACATAAAGTTGAGGAAATTGACAATCCCATTCCAGGAGATCATGAAGTTCTTATTGATGTTCATGCTGCTGGAGTTGCGTTTCCTGATGTTTTAGTAGTTCAGGGTTTGTATCAGATTAAACCTGATTTCCCTTTTTCTCCTGGAGGTGAATTTGCAGGTGTAGTTCACTCAATAGGTAATAAAGTAAAGCTGTGGAATGTTGGTGATCGAGTCATTGGTTTTAAAGGTAGCGGGGGCTTTTCAGAGCAAGCGATATGTAATGAATACAATATCATGCCTCTCCCTGAATCAATGGATTATGTGTCGGGATCTATTTTTCCTCTAAATTATGGAACCTCCATTCATGCTTTTAAACAACGAGCTGAACTGCAAGCCAAAGAAACAGTTCTCATTATGGGTGCAGCAGGCGGACTAGGTATAACAGCTATTCATGTAGCAAAAGCTCTAGGTGCAACAGTTATAGCTGCTGCTTCATCTCAAGAGAAGCTGGACTTATGTAAAGCTCAAGGAGCAGATGAATTAATATTATATTCAAGAGACAACATGGACAAGGAGTCTCAAAAAGGGTTTTCTGATCAAATTAAAGCATTAACAAACAAACAGGGTGTTGATGTCGTTTTTGACCCAGTAGGTGGTGCTTATTCCGAACCAGCCTTGAGAGCAATGGCTTGGAAAGGAAGATATCTGGTCATTGGATTTACTTCGAGCATACCGTCAATACCTTTAAACTTAGCCTTATTAAAAGGTTGTCAGATCGTAGGTGTTTTTTGGGGTAATTTTTGTGTAAAAGAACCATTAGTTAATGCAGCAAATTTTAAAGATTTATTTGATATGTTTGAAGAAGGAAAAATAAAACCTTTTGTTGTTAAGACATACCCTTTGGAAAAAACCGGATACGCGATTCAATTATTAGCAAAACGTGAGGCAATTGGCAAAATCGCTATCAAGGTTCGCGATTAAATGAATTCAACCAAGAGTTATTCTATATTGGGGTTTCTAACTGTATTAAATATCCTCAATTTTATTGATCGACAATTATTAACAAGTTTTTCTAATTTTATAGTCCCGGAACTCGAGCTTACGAATACTCAATACGGGATTTTATCAGGCCTGGCTTTCATTGTTTTTTATTCTGTTATGGGAATAATCATGGGGGCCTTAGCAGACCGAGTTAATAGACCAAAGTTTATAGCTTTTGGTGTGGCTCTATGGAGCTTATTAACTGCCGCTTCCGGTATGGCAAAAAACTTCTGGATGCTTTTTTTTCCAAGAATATTCATTGGCGTAGGGGAATCCATTTTAACGCCAACATCTTTATCCTACTTGTCTGAACACTTTCATAGGAAAAATTTGGGATTTGTGGCTGGTTTTTATTATCTCGCCGTACCTTTTGGCGTAACACTTTCTTTTTACATAGCTGGTTTTCTTGGTCCTTTATGGGGTTGGAGAAACTGTTTTTATGCCTTGGGACTTTTGGGTCTGGTATTAGCTGCTTTAATGCTTTTATTTAAAGAAACCCCTAAAAGAAAAAAGGCAATAAAGAACCTGTCCGTTCAAAATGTTCTAACTAAAAAAACATTTATAGAGTCAGTTCATGAACTAAGAACAGTTGTTAGAGGAAGTTATGCACTGAGAATGACAATTTATGGAGGTATAGCTGCTAATTTTATTCTCGGTGCTCTCGTTTTTGATCAACTCTGGTTGGTCAATGATAAAGGCTTTGATAAAGCTGAGATTCTTATAACCAGTGGAACAATAGGCTTACCTGCTGGTATTTTAGGTATTCTATTTGGCGGTATAGGCAGTGATTACTACACTAAAGTTACAGGTAAAGGCAGACAAATGTTTCTGTTTTGGTGTCTACTAAGCTTTACTCCATTTATTCTCTTTTATCGATTAACTGATGACACAGGGACGATTTTCTTTTCATTATTGTTTCTTGGTTTCTTCCAGTGGGGGTGCTTGTATGGGCCGATTAAATCATCAATCCTAGAACTTTCACCTGAAAAAAATAAAGCCCTAGTCTTTGCTTATTATTTATTTTTGACGAATTTAATTGGTATTGGTTTATCTACAACCACTGCCGGGATTATGATCGATTTCTTAATTGCAAATAATATTGAAAAGCCTTACTCCATTACATTGCTAACTTTCCAATTACTTTCAGCAATCTGTTTGCCAGCATTTTACTTAGCTGGAAAACACAATAGCTCAAATTAAATAAACTTTAATTCTTTATCAGTTATACGACCGTATCTTAGCTGAAGAACATCTTTCTTATAATTCTGTGTGTTTCTCCATGGATCTCTTGATCCTTGACGAGGAAGCTTCTCTAAAACCCTTGTAACGTAACCAGAATTAAAATCTAACCACTCACCATCTATTTCAATTTCACCATCTGGTGTAGGTTTACAATACCTATATTCGTTCTTATCCATATAGTTTAATAAACGACAGGCATATTCAGCTGTTAGGTCAGCCCTGAGTGTCCAAGAGGCGTTGGTGTAACCAAAAGTCATAATAAGGTTAGGGACATCACTAACCATCATGCCTTTGTATGTCATTGATTTTGAGGGATCAACAGGTTTATTGTCTACTTCAATATTAATTTTTCCAAAGAGCATAATATTAAAACCAGTTGCGGTAACTATAATGTCTGCCTTTAATTCATCACCAGATTTTAATTTGATACCGTCCTTCGTGAATTCTTCAATATGATCAGTAACCACAGATGCCTTACCATCATTAATCGCATTAAATAGGTCTCCGTCAGGAACCAAGCATAATCTTTGATCCCAAGGATTGTATGGTGGTGTGAAATGTTTTTCGACATCAAAGTTATCTGGAAGGTGATCTTTCACTAAATCAATTAACCAGGTTTTAATTCTTTCAGGGTATTTTCTGGCTTGTTTAAAGAACATTGACTGCATATTAATGTTTTGCCAACGCATAACATAATAGGCAACAGTGTTATTGCTAATCTTTCTAATAAAATTCCCCAATGGGTTACTGTTTGGCCTAATCATGTAATAAGTTGGGGAGCGCTGAAGCATTGTGATATGTTCTGTTTTTTCAGCCATTGATGGGATTAATGTAACAGCTGTTGCTCCACTTCCAATAACCACAACTCTTTTTCCCGAGTAGTCCAAGTCATGAGGCCATTTTTGAGGGTGAATAATTTGACCTTTAAAACTATCTCTACCTTTAAAATCAGGTTCATAACCTTTTTTATAATCATAATACCCAACACAAAAATATAAGAAATCACAAGACATGGTGTTGAGTGAATTATCGAGTTTATTTTTATAGCTGATGGTCCATCGTGCTTCTTCTGAAGACCATGACACTGAATTAACATGAGAATGGTATTGAATTTTTTCTTTTATGTTATTTTCATCTGCAATTTCATGAAGATAATCAAGAATCAAACCGCCTTCTGCAACTAATTTCTCTCCCTTCCAAGGTTTGAATCTAAATCCCATGGTGCACATGTCTGAGTCAGATCTTATTCCTGGATACCTAAAAAGATCCCATGTGCCACCCAGTTGGTCTCTGGATTCAAGGATTAGATAATCTTTATCGGGGCATTCTTTTTCAAGATGATAAGCGGCACCTATTCCAGAAAGTCCGGCTCCAACAATGAGTACATTTACATGTTTGTTTTCCATTTCTATAGTTACATCTAGAGTAGAAGGTTATAATGTATCTTAAATCAATATTTGTTGATAATCTTTTACAATTTTTTTATGAGTTATTTAGTTTTAGCAAGAAAGTGGAGACCTAAGTTTTTTTCTGAAGTTTCAGGACAAAACCATGTTGTTAAAGCATTACAAAACTCATTGAAACAAAATAAAGTTCACCATGCCTTTTTATTTGCCGGTACCAGAGGAGTTGGCAAAACAACCATTGCTAGATTACTTGCTAAAGCTTTAAACTGTGAACAAGGTGTGGTTTCTGAACCTTGCGGTAAATGTGACTCCTGTAAAGCCATAGATGATGGTCATTTTATGGATCTAATCGAAGTCGATGCTGCATCTCAAAGAGGCATTGATGATACTAGAGATTTACTAGAAAACACACAATACACCCCCACCACTGGACGTTATAAAGTTTACTTAATCGATGAAGTCCATCAGCTAACTAAAGAGGCATTTAATGCTTTGCTCAAAACACTTGAAGAACCGCCATCCCATATGAAGTTTCTACTGGCCACTACGGAAAGTGAAAAAATACCAATCACTGTCTTATCTAGATGCTTGAAGTTTAACTTAAAGAAAATTTCTGAAGAAAATATATCTAAACGAATGACAGAAATTTGTAAGGAGGAGGGTATTGAATTTGAAGACAAGGCTATCGATATGATTAGCCAAGCTTCGGATGGGAGTATGCGAGATGGCTTAAGTCTTTTGGATCAAGCTCTTGCTTATGAGGATTATAATTTGACAGCAAATCAAGTTTCAATGATGTTAGGCACCATAGATTCAAACTTTGCTTTAAATATTTTGGCAGCAGTGTTATCACAAGATAAGAGCGGTTTAACAGAAGCTTTAGATGCAGTTGATCAACTGTATCCTGATTATTCTGACTTATTGGATACAATTGCTTCACTTACTCAATCAATTGCTTTTCATCAAGTCATAGGATCAAGTGAAAATATTAACGACAATGAGGACAATGAATTAATCATTAAATTTGCTGAAGAATACCCACCAGAATTGATTCAATTGATATATCAAATGGCCATAACTTCCAAACGAGATATCAATATTGCTCCAACCACTAAAGAAGGCTTTACGATGGCAATTCTTAGAATGTTTGCATTTCAACCAAATGAATCAACTTCCATTAATAACCCATCTAAACCTGCTATCAAGCAACCAAAAAGTAAAACTACAAAAAAGGCGGCAAACAAGACTGCTAACAAGACAGTCACAAATGAAAAAAAAGAAACAAATGATAATAAAATAAAAGGAAAATTATTTAACCCTAAGCAATGGACTGCAGATGTCTCAAAGATGGATCTTAACGGCACAGTAAAGCAATTAGTATCTCATTGTATGTTTGGTGATCTAAATGATCAGACTTTACGACTACATATTGATCCTGAAAATGAACATCATCTTATTGAAAGGGCAGTTATATCCTTAAATGATTATTTACTAAATTATTATGAGAATATTTCTACAGTTAAGATTCAAGTTTTAAAAACGAATGGGACAACATTAGCAAAAAAGAAATCAGAAGCCACTGAGGAACAAAATATTATGAATCAATCTCGTATTAAATCTGATCCTAATTTACAAGAATACATGGATATGTTTGATGCAACCATTGAAGAAAGCTAGTGAAAGGTTATAGCCCAATTCTTCAAGATCTAATTGAAGCTTTTAAGCAGTTACCAGGTATAGGAATTAAAAGTGCCCAAAGGATTGTTTTTTATTTACTAAAGGAAAACGATAATAAGGGTCAATTTCTTGCTGACTCGATACAGAAGTCATTTCAATCAATTAAGGAATGTGATCAATGCAGGATGTATACCGAAGAACAAACATGTGGAATATGCACAGATGTAAATAGAGATAGTGAAATCATCTGTATTGTTGAAACACCAGCTGATTTGATTGCCATTGAAAATACTAGCCAATTTAAGGGAAAATATTTTGTTTTGATGGGTCGACTATCACCAATTGATGGAATTGGTCCAGACGAGCTCAAAATAGACCTTCTCATAAGTCTTTTGCAACAAAGTAATGTTCGGGAGGTAATTCTTGCAGTTAGCCCTACAATTGAAGGAGAGGCCACCGTTTCTTATATCGCTTCGCTGGTAGAAGCAGAAAACATTAAGTCCTCTAGAATCGCTTATGGCGTTCCTATGGGTGGCGAATTAGAATACGTCGACTCAAACACATTAATTCAAGCTCTTAATAATAGAAATCCTATAGGCAGTTAATCTATAGGTAAGTGCTAACTAATTTTTTATAGTTTTTATATCGTTGCTCTGAAATCTTATTCACACTAACATTTTTCTTAATTTGGCATGACGGTTCATTTAAATGTGAACAGTCACGATATTTACATTTAAAGTTGTCCTTGTATATCTCCACAAAACCTTTTTGGATATCATCTATGAGATGAATATTGGGATGTAGATTTTCTATACCAGGTGTATCGATTAAGAAGGTGTCCTTGTTTAAGAGATGAATTTTTGTTGAGGTGGTGGTGTGTTTACCTTTTTTTGATTTAGCAGAAAGTGATCTTGTCTTAATTTTATCTGATGAGAGTAATAAATTTGTTATGGTTGATTTGCCTACCCCAGATTGGCCCACTAAAACAGATCGATGGTTTTGGAGTTTTTTTATCAATTTAATTTCGTTGGTTTTTGTTTTAGCAGAGATTTTAATAACTTCATAGCCCAATTGATTGTATAAAATCAATTGTTTCTCAATATCACTCACTGATAAGTCTATTTTATTTAATACAATAGTTAACTGACATTGCATCAATTCTGATATAAGTATAAATTTGTCAATCAATAAATAATTAGGTTTAGGTTCAGGCGAAACCACTAAGATAATTTGAGTTAGATTATTAACAAGATTTTGTTTTATACCTCTTTTATTGAGTCTCTCCATTTCATTAAAAGGCTTTTTAATACTTGTTATAACAACTGAATTCTCGTCGAGTTGCTGATAATCTACGAAGTCTCCAACAACCAATCCTTGATGCTGTTTTTTTGTTAAAAAAGGAAGAAATCCAATGTCATCATTCCATAACAACCCACGATTGCCATGCAGTTCTGTAATCAATGCTAAGTTGTCATATTGTTTAATCAAAGTTTCCTGATTATACATTTATAACTCTGTTAGAATCATTTTATATGGTTAACTCATCAAAAAGATTAATCTGGATAGACCTTGAAATGACTGGTCTAGATACCCAAAATGACACCATTATTGAAATTGCAACAGTGGTTACTGATTCAGATCTTGAGGTAATTGCTGAAGGTCCAAATCTTGCCATACATCAAGACAATGAAACTTTAGCCAGTATGGATGATTGGAACAAGAGAACACATTCAGAATCTGGCCTTCTTGAACGAGTTCGTAATACTAAAACCACCATTGAAGAAGCAGAATTTCAAACACTTGATTTCCTTGAAAAACTCACTAACAAAAAAGAGGCACCAATGTGTGGTAATTCGATATGTCAGGATAGACGTTTTCTTGCTAGATTAATGCCTGAATTAGAGGACCATTTCCAATACCGCAATCTCGATGTAACGTCAGTTAAAATAACTGCTCAGTTGTGGGCTCCAGATATTGCTAAATCGTATGTTAAACAGTCCAATCATCAAGCCAGAGATGACATTTATGACTCAATCTATGAACTAAGACATTACAGGAATCATTTTTTAAAAATAGATAGCTGAGAGATTACCCTGCAAAAAATAATGCTATGGTGCAGGCTAATCCAACCAGGTAAGACACACTTCTTAAAGACCCATTATTAGTTAAATAGAATGTTGCATGGAGCACTCTTGCAAAAATAAAAATAATGGCCAATAAGTCAATAATAGCTTGATCATGATTTAACCAATGTGCTGCGAGAACAGCAATTGCAAACATGGGGAAAGTTTCATAATGGTTTTGTTCTGCATTATAAGCATTCTTTGATTTTCCACTTAGATGAGCTATATGATCTCTAGGAGATTCATTGTCATAGTGAACCTCATTGTTTCTCTTTGATATGCCTGCAAGAATTATTGGAATTAGTAAACCAATCACAACGCAATAAAAGGCTATAGTCATATTGTTATCCTCCTTTAAATAGATTAGGTTTGATTATATTATGGAATGATTAGAGGAATTCTTAAAGTGGATAATTAAATGATAATTAAAAACAGTAAAAAACTTAGCAAAAAGAATGAAAATCCTATTTATTTAGCAGAACGACTCCAAGCTGTTTATGAAGACAACTATAATATATTTAGTGAGTTAGTCTTAAAACCTGCCGAGATTAAACCAAGAACCATTAAGAACTATGGAGCTTATAATTACATTTTAAAGTTAAACAGTAACTTACCATCAGTTTTCGTCTGCATCGAGAACATATCAAAATACACTTTACACTGCTCTATGAGAATTGAAGAAGGTATTGTAGGTGAACATAAAAATGTTTATAACACACCGTATAACTTTCGTATGAAGTTATACCTAGATGCTAAATTACTTGAGATCTATGATATTAATTTTGAACGAACTCATGAAATTAATATGAAAAGCGGTATTTCAACAAAAATACTAGACAGCTCTAACACTGAAAATAAGTTGGTAAAATCAACATTTCTAAATCAATGGTTAAAAACGCTTCTTAACTCTGAGTATCACTTACTTAATGTATGACAAATAATCCTTTATCTAATTTATCTTTTACGAAGTTATTTGCAGCCCAAGTCATTGCTTTAGTGGGCACAGGCTTATCCACAATCGCACTAGCCTTACTGGCCTATAATATGGCTGGCAGTGAAGCCGGAAGAGTTCTTGGTATAGCCTTAGCCTGCAAAATGATTGCCTATGTCTTTTTTGCTCCAATTATTGGAGGAGTCATTCACCGACTATCAAGAAAGTCATTTATGATTTCGATGGACCTTTTAAGAGCAGTTATTGTTCTATTAATGCCGTTTGTTTCTGAAATATGGCATATTTATTTACTTATTTTTCTTTTAAACCTTTTTTCTGCTGGTTTTAAACCGGTGTTTCAAGCTGTAATTCCAGATATTCTCGAGGACGATGAACAATACGGAAAAGCATTAGCGTACTCAAGAATAGCATATGATTTAGAGAATATATTAAGCCCGACCTTAGCCGGTATAGGTTTATTGTTTTTTTCTTATACAGGATTATTTGTTTTTAATTCTGTTGCCTTTGTAATTTCAGCCGTGATTATTGTATTCACATTCCTTCCTAAATCTAAACATGTCGAGCGAAGTGGAAATATAGTAAATGAAATTTCATATGGAATGAAAGCATACTTTAAAACTCCAAGACTTAGATCTTTGCTTGTGATCTATATTGGTATTGCTATCGCGAGTTCAATGGTAATCGTAAATACAGTTATATACGTAAAAGATTATTTAGGTGAATCAGATTCAAGTTTAGCACTTTTATTTGCTTTTTCTGGTCTTGGATCTATGTTAATGGCTTTTTTATATCCAAAACTAGCTAATATAATAAATGACAAAGCTATCACTCAATTGGGTATTATCATTCTATCCATTAGCCTATTTTATATGTCCATAGAGCCATCTTTGATATTTGCATTATCAGCTTGGTTTTTAGTTGGAGTGGGGTTATCACTGTCACAAATCCCTTCTGGTAAAATTGTAAATATGTCTGCTAATCCCAAAGATAGGACAGCATATTTTACAGCTCAATTCTCTCTTACTCATCTTTGTTGGTTAATAGGTTATTTGGCTGCTGGAGAATTAGTTTTGTTATTTGGTTTTGGTTACACAGCAATATTTTTTGGGTGCATAGTCGCTTTTTGTTACTTATACAGTGTATTGTTCTGGCCCGAAGAAGATCCAGATAATAGTTTACTGCACAAACATCAAAATCTATCTCATACTCATATTCACGATCATGATCAACATCATGAGCATCATAATAATGCTAATGAAACAACACATGAACATGAGCATCATCACCCTGAAGTTGTTCACAAGCACCCATTTCAGATTGACTTACATCATCAAAACTGGCCTAAAAGCTAATTAAATCTTTCTAATGGTATTAAGAGGTTTTGTCTGGGACTTGATCTATGTTGTTGCTATCCCATGATTCTATGAGATCGGCCACCATAAGATAAATCTCATTTAAGATAGTATTTGATCTGAAGTCATCAAATGATTGATCGTCTTTATAACCTAACTCTTTTAGTCTTTTCTCTCTTCGCTCTTTATTCTGTAAAGTTCTTGAATCACGTTCATTTTGTCTTTGATCGATATTTAGTGAAACCGTACTAACTTCTTGATCATTATTAAAATCATCAATGTCTTCAATTAAGAACTTCAAGGCTAAATTATTTTCCTTTCTCGATAAAAAATTTTCTTCAACGACACTTAGAGCTGAGCTGAGTTCATGTTGAGTTTTAAAGTCTAATTTTACAATTTGATCCCATGGCAGGGTATTAGCTTTGGTTGCTTCTCCAATTTTGTCTTCGTTAATAAAAGATGGCAATTCAATATCAGGTACTACTCCTTTATTTTGTGTTCCTGAACCAGTCACTCTGTAATATTTAGCAATTGTTAATGTTAGCTGTCCAAACCCTTTTTTTGATGTATATCTTGAATATCTATCAAGGGGGTAAAGATTTTGTACTGTGCCTTTACCAAATGTTTTCTGACCTATAACAATACCTCTTTGATAGTCTTGAATTGCAGCAGCAAATATCTCAGATGCAGAGGCACTGTATCTATCAATCATAATAACCATAGGGCCGTTGTAAATCATTCCTGGATATGGATCATCAAGGATTTCTATATTATCATCCATGTCTTTAAGTTGAACAATGGGGCCATTATCGATGAATAAGCCTGTTAAGGCTGTGGCTTCATCCAGAAGGCCACCTGAATTACCACGTAAGTCCATAATGATGGCATCAATACCTATTTCTTCTAGTTCTTCAACAATATTTTTTACATCCGACGCAGTACTTTTATAATTTGTTTCGCCTTTACGTCTTGCAGCAAAATCCTGATAGAAGCTAGGAACAGTAATTACTCCTATATCAAATTGTTTATTGTTGATATCTAAAGTTTTAATATAACTTGACGCAGCTTGTTCTTCTAAAGTAACAGCGTCTCGAATTAAAGATAAATCGTAGGGATTGGAGTCAGCATCTGAGGACGTTGGTAATATTTTAAGCTTAACAGTTGATCCTTTGGGACCTCTAATTAGTTTAACCACTTCATTTACATCCCAACCAATTACATCGATAACTACATTATTCACATCATAAATGCCAATAATCTTATCAAGAGGTTTAAGGAGGCCATTTTTTTCAGCTGGTCCGCCGGGTATAAGGTTGACGATTTCAATAAAATCATCATTATTCTGTAATCTTGCGCCTATCCCTTCATATGAGAGGCTAGTTTGAATTTCATACTCCTCTGCTTGTGATGGGGTTAAATAATTAGAATGTGGGTCTAGAATATCCATATAAGAGTTTAGAAAAATATTGATCACATCTTCTTCTTTGTATTCGTTAACTCTATTTAAGAATCTTTGATATCTTTTTTTAAGAGTGTCTTTAGCTGTTTCTAATTCTTGTCCAGCTAAAACTAAAGACAATAAGTCATTTTTTGTTCTCTTTCTCCATTGAATATCTAGTGCATTGTTGGTTTTACTCCATTTCTTCTTTTTCGCTCTGAATTGATAACTTTCATCATCTTCAAATGAGTTAATGCTATTAATTAAGTTTATTGAATAACTTAACCTTTGTTGTACACGCAATCTATAGATGCTGAACATATCAAAAACAGGATCGAGATCACCAGATTTTAAGGTATCGTCAATTTTGTAACGATATCTTTGGAAGTAGGTGATGTCGTCTTCAAGAAAGTACATTTTAAATGAGTCAAGTGATTCAATAAAACTATCTAAAATTCTAATGGATGATTCATTGTTTACGTTTTTTTGACTAATATGAGCTCTTTCGCTGATTGCAGTTACAAGTTTAAGTAAATAATTATCAACTGGTTTTTCAGTCAGCAGAGTAGGGATACCATCTGAATTTTGACTCCCTACTTGAGATGAAATCAGAATAATACTAATTAAAAACAATTTAAATTGTTTAATCATTGTTATTAATAGAGTCTAAATAATCTTCGAAATCTTTTGGAACAGCTTTTTCATATAGATTCAGTAGTTGGAGATAAGTATCAAAATATTCGGGATCATCATTAATTTCAGATTGTTTCCACATTAAATAAACTTGTGACATTGGATTCATAGGTGCTTCGATATATGCCGAATATTTCCACTGTCCATCTTTTTTTACAACAACGCACATGACTCTATCAAAGCCGCTCAAAGGATTACTATTTATAACTTTTAGATCATAGTGAAGATCCATAACAATGATGGCCACTTCATCAGAAATAAGTTTTATTTTGATATTAGAATAATCGTTTCTAATCCCTTCTAATATTTTCCTACCAGGGACTGGATCCCAATACTTTTCTAATGACTTCCAATCGGTTGGAAAATCAACCCGTTCTTCTGGGATATACAATGGATTTTTGTCATCTGTGTCCCATAAAGTTTTCAAATCAGAGTAGTTCTGAGTGTCCCAAATTTTTTTAGTTTCATTGATCAGTTCAATAATTTCACTTTTTGCTTCTTCATCCCCAGCAAAAGAAAGATTAATCATAAAACTATTGAAGAAAATCAATAAAGTAATTGTTGTTGTCATTAATTTCATGAGTTTATTTTGAGAAAAAACCAGCAATCTGTTCTGATAAACCAACACACGCATTAGACTGAGTTCTTGCCAATATAGGGATCGGTATTACAATTGCAGGGATAACTGATGTTCCTGATACGCTAGCACTTACATTTCCAACAGATGTTTCTTGGCTCAAGTCCCATATAGAGGCCTCATAACTTGAGGTATCATCCCACCAAGCAAATCCAAAACAACCACCACCACCAGGACCAGCAGCACATGATAATGCACCCGAACTAGCATTTGTTTTGGTTTCACCAGTTATTTTAATAAGGTACTTGATTTCTAATTCACTTAATTTGTTTTTAATTATGTCTTTATTAAGAAGTTTTGGTAAATCTTCTATTTTCTGAGGTGCCGTACTCGGCTCAAACCAGGGATAAAAAATATTCTGAAAATCACTTGTATTTATAATATTAAATTGATTCTGTTTTCTTAATAAGGATTTATTTAAGCAATCCATAAAATCATTCTCTGTTTTATTGCCCGTATGATAACTATCTGATAAAAGGACAATAGATTCACCTTCCTTAATAGAGTAAGCAGCATTTACTTCTTGGTCAATTCGTGTTGTTGAACAAGCACTGATTATAAATAAAGTTATAAATCCTATACTTAAGAATTTGTTTGAGATAATCATTGCATTAAATTTAGTAGTTCTTGCATATCCTTTTCCAATTTAATAGTTAGATTAGCACCCACGTCTCTTAAGGCTATATTGATTGCATTCAAAATTGCGTCATTACCTTCAAAAGATTCTGTTAATTGTTCTCCATAGCCTGTAATAGACCAGGTTTGAATTAAATCTTTCTTTTGATCATAAATATTAATTTTATATTTTATCCAGATAGAGTACTTATTATTAGATGCAATTTGAGGGGTCAGAAATTCAAAAGACTCTAAATTAAAACCCATTATAAGATCAGCACTATTGTCTGAAATATTATCAAAACTATCACTAATACTATTATTATCAAAAAAAGAACTGAGGATTATTGTAAATATATTCTTTTGCGTGTCTTCAAAATTAATTTCCCACGAATTATCGGTTTTCTCCAATTCTTCACTCGTAAATAAATAATTATTCACATTGTCACTAAAATAACTGATAACTCTAAGGTCACTGTTGCTTATAACTAATGGCACAGGAACAGATGTAGAAATTGTTATTGACTGGGATGTACAACCGCAAAGAACAACAATAAAGATTGATAAAATAAGTTTATTTTTCATAAGGTTTCTGGTTTAACTTCTTGAGAATACGCTTCCCATGTGCCTTTTGGATTTGTTTGACCCCAACCAGTTTGCTTTTCTAGTAAATCAGGGTGGTCTCTAACCACACGATCCAATACTACTTTTGGTATATCATCAATGGTTCCTGTTATTTGATAACTGTGCATTCTTCCAAATAGGCAGCCATCAATTACTTTATTGCCCATTTTCATCCAAGGCCACCAAGGAGATGTTCTCATGAACCCTGCATGAAATGGAGATGATGGGATAGAACGATCATTCATTATTGTTTGAGGAATATAAAAGCTAAAGTGTTCTGATGGGTTAATGATCTTTGTAGTGTGAGCTTTTGGCCATTTATCTTTAGTTACAGGATTTGTGTATTCATGTGAGTATTCCCAAGTTAGTAAATATTGATCACCAACGGTTTGCCATGGAAGTATGAATGGCACTGAATGAGTCGACACATCAGCTTCAGCTTCATTCATTAATGTTGGTTCATCTGTGGCTGAATTACCCATTATAAAACTAGGCATTGTTTCTGTAAGGTGACCTCGCATCATCCGATTGATAAATGGGAACACTTCGACAGTTTCGTTTGTCCATGGATTATCCCAATGATCTATAATTTCACCGGTTTTTAAATCTGTGAAATAACCAGCTTCTGTGCCTCGGATATTGATGCTGCCGTCTTCATTATGTCTAGATTGCATATTACCGAATCCGACATATCCAAATAGTGGGATAAGTCGCTTGGTTCCAATTCGTGCAAATTGAACACCCTGATAGCCTCCATAAGTTGGTGTATCCGCATAACTACCCCATAATTTACCAAACGCATAGAGATTATCTTTGGGGTTTTTAAAATCTAAAGAAGTTGCGTTTAAAGATTTATTTTCTGCTCGTAATGGTGATGACTTTGATAAACCATAACCTAGAAGGGTTGATGTGATTAAATTTCTTCTTGATATTAGAGAGTTGAAAACAGAAGCAAACATAGCTCTTTTTTAGTCAAGAGCAGTTTCATTAAATTCTTCAATGTCTGCTTCATCTGTTTCACCTTCAGAATCAGGCCAAATTTTTGTAAATTTCGTTCCTTCCATACTCAGACCAGCAATTATGCCTTTATGTCCGAACACAAAGCCAACTATTGGGTCTTGACTTTCTGTGGTGTCGATTGAACCACCAGCACCCATGTTCCATAAAGCAACAGTTCCATCAACTCCTGCTTGCCAACCTGAACTATAAAGAAAATCATCCATAGCATCATCATCAAAAAAAAGAATAACCAAGTCTTTTGCTCCCACTCCAAGTTGTATCCCTAGGGAGGTACTGAAGGCTCTATAATATTGCACTTTAATACCATCTACAATTAGCGCCCCTTCCCCATACTCCATGCCTAATATAACCCCAGCTTTAATCATCCTGGGAATAACGAGCGTTCCTCTAGCACCGTCGAGAAAGGCTTGACTACCTGTTATTTCATCTGTGAACCTAGTGAGTGCACTTTCAATGGCTGCATCGATCTCTATAGTATTCTTAGCAAAAGTAAAGTTTGAAAAACTCATAGAGAAATTCAAAATAGTAAGTATTAGGAAGCCCTTAAACAATGCAGTGTTATTTGTCATAAAAAGTTTCTTCATCTGTTAATCCTTGAGTATATCATCATACAAATCTGTTCGTCTGTCACGAAAGAAGCCCCATGATGAACGATATTCTTTGATTTCGTCAAGGTCAAATTCGTGAACAATGTATTCCTCTTTATCTCGAGAACATTCTTGAACTTTTACTCCTGTTCCATCAGAGATAAAAGAAGAACCATAAAATGTCATATTAAATCGTGTGTTTTCTTCTGTACCAATACGGTTCGAAGCTATAACAGGTACACAATTAGCAGCAGAATGGCCTTGCATAACTAACTGCCATGAATCTCTCGAATCATAATCAGAATTATCAGGTTCACTTCCAATAGCAGTTGGGTAGAACAATAGCTCTGCACCTTTTAGAGTCATAATTCTGGCTGCTTCTGGAAACCATTGATCCCAGCAAATACCTATCCCTATAGTTGCATACGCTGTTTCATAGGTTTTGAACCCTGTGTTACCTGGGTGAAAATAGTATTTTTCCTCATAGCCTGGA
Organism: uncultured Woeseia sp.; assembly: GCA_964416745.1. Classification (GTDB taxonomy): domain Bacteria; phylum Pseudomonadota; class Gammaproteobacteria; order Steroidobacterales; family UBA11654; genus CACPJA01. The sequence continues at coordinate 19,748 of CAYQEV010000008.1, read as the reverse complement.
CCGTCTGGAATATGTGATTTTCTATAACGATCTAAAATCGTTCCATCGGCATCTATAATTGCGAGTGAGTTATAGTAAGTATTATTATCTTGTTCAAAAAAACTAACTGGCAGGACAACTGAGAGCTCTTTAGCTAAATCTGACATTTCCACTAATAAAGGATGCTCTTTAAAGGGTTTAGCTAATTCAAAACGCTTAGGATCGTTTAAACAAGGAAAATAGACAGATTCAAATAATTCCTGAATAAGCACTATTTGTGCGCCCTCATTAACTGATTGTTGAATTAGGTTCTTTGCTTTATCAATGTTATTTCTGCTGTCCTCCGAACAAGTCATTTGGGTTGCAGCAACACTAACTGTTTTCATAAAAACTCCTCAATTTATAGGCCAGGTTGTTGTTGAGTTATACAGTGGACGCAACCTCCACCTTCAACAATTCTAGACCCTTCAAGTGTAACAACTTTTTTATTCTTAAAAAGCGATGTAATTGTATCAATTGCGAGAGCATCCATAGGGTCGTTGAAAATAGGTAAGATAATCCCGTTATTTACCATATAAAAATTGACATAAGATAAGGGCATTCGTTCACTAAGAAAATTTCTATAACTGGGTTGTTGTATTGGGATGATTTCAAAATTCCTACCATTAATATCTTTTGAGTGTTTTAGTCGATCATGATTTTCTTTTAATCGGTCGTAATTTGAATCATTAGGGTCAGATTCACTCAAAGCAATTATCTGATTATTGGGGGTAAAACAGGCCAAATTATCAACATGACCACCGGTGTCATCAAATTCTAAAGCAGCTATTAGCCAAATAAAGTTTTCTACACCAAGGTATTTTTCCAAAATATATTCGGCTTCTTTTTTATCTAGACCAGGGTTTCTGCCTGTGTCAAAAACGACATCCTCAGTTAACATCAATGTTCCATTGCCATCAGTATGTATAGCACCTCCTTCAAGAACTATAGGCGGTTTAAAATGTTTAATGTTTAATTGCTTGATTACTTTTTCAGCTATTACAGCATCTTTTTCATAATCTAAGCCACAATGTTCACCATAGTTATTAAAGGTCCAATCAATCCCTGCTATCTCTTGTTTATTTGTGACAAATGTAGGTCCAGAGTCTCTGCACCAAGCGTCATCAATATCATCAGAAATTACTGATACATTATCTGTCAACAAAGTTTTTAATTGTTCTGTATCACGAGCGTTTGCAATGATTGTGACCGGCTCAAAGTCTGCTATAAGATTCGCAGTTTCTGCATAGGCTTGTCTTATGCTGTCTGTGTTTGGGTATCTGTCCAAGTCAAGTGCTGTGGGCCACATCATCCACGTTTGTAGATGAGAAGACCATTCTGGAGGCATATGAAAGCCCATATCTTTTGGGTATTTCTCGATTAACTCATACATAAATACTTGGTGGAGGCGGCGGGAATCGAACCCGCGTCCGCTAGCTATCCGCAAAATGATCTACATGTTTATCCTTATCTTTTATGTTTAATTATTTAACACCGACAGGAAGGTAGATAAATAACGATCCACTGATTAAAGGTTTAATGATTATTTACAGAAGAACAATAATCACGATCTCGGATAATTTTCATTAATTTAGCCCTCCAAGAAAGATTAAATTAATGCCAGCAGGATTAAGCTGCTAGTGCGTAGTTGTCGTTTGCAACTAATTTAATTCAGACTGTTTAACGAGGATCCTGAACCTCGACATGCACATAGAGTTTCAATACCAACGTCGAAACCTTGTCGCCCCCATATAATTAAATAAGGGATCATTATCTCAACTAAACAAATAACTTTAAACTAGAATATCTAATGCGATCGAATAGACTCTGCAATCCATTCCTTAAAGAGGGGATGCGCCAACAAACCTTTTGAATTAAATGTGTAGTTAAGTCCAGCAAAATCAGATTCGATATTTTTTTGAATGCCTTTACCTGACATCAGGTTAGAAACCATTAGAACTCGTTTACCATCTTGGTTTGATTTTTCAATAAATGCTTTAATGGATTTAACATTTTGATCACGTACTGCCTTTGATGCATCATCCTGGAGTGTAAAAGATTGTACGTCTGCAAAGTTAGAATTGTTTAAAATGTAAACACCAATATTATTCATTAGTCTTAATTGTTTTATATTATCGTCAGATTCCACAGGACCATGAGCAATAATAATAATAACTTCATTGTTCTGATCTAAACTGATTTCATTTGCGTATTCTAGGACTATTTTTTTTGCATGGATACTGTCACTAATTGGTTCAAGGAAATTAATTTTACTTGAATTTATTTGGTCAACATTTGAGTAACTATAATCATTTTCAAGTTTAAATATATATTTCCATTGTCTTACAAGAGTATTAAATGGAGTGCTGCTAACAGGAACTACAAAAATATTATCTATAGATTCATGTGTCATTTCATCAATAGAGCAAGCTATATGTTTCGAAGTCATCATACTCATGCCCAAACCAAGTGAAGTAACGTATTCGTCTTCAAAGACTTTCATGCTCTCATAAAGCTCAGCATCACCATCATGGCCATAACCATGGGCAAGAATTAATAAAGCATTATTAGAATTACTTTCTTTTGAAATAGGCCAGTAATAATTTGGTCCCATCATTTTCATCATGTTTGTGATTTGTTCATTGGTCAACATTGCAAGGGTAGGTAATTTTTCTTTTAGTTGATCATATTTACTGTGACTCATATGATGCATTGCTTTTGGATATCGTTTTCCAAATTCATCCTCGTCAAAATTACAACTCGACATGTCCATTGAATACACTGAAGCATTTGCTAGGAATAATAGTAATGATGTTATTTTTAAGTAATGCACTAGTAAAAAATAATAAATTTGTTAACTAAGAGCAAGATTAGTTACCTCTCATTTGTTTTTTCACTAATCGTTCTTGTTCTCTTTTCCAATCTCTTTCTTTGATAAGCATCCTTTTATCAGTTTTCTTTCTCCCTTTAGCTAAACCTAGCCTAACCTTGACCTTACCGTGTTTCCAATACAAAGATATTGGTATCAAAGTGTATCCTTTTTGTTGAATAAACCCTGTAAGTTTAGAAATTTCTTTTTTATTAAGTAATAGTTTTCTGGACCGAGTTATTTCTTCTTCATCACTTAAATTTGCGTTCTGTAATGGTGAAAAATGTGCGCCTATCAAAAACACTTCACTGTTTCTAAGAATTGCATAGCTTTCTTTGATATGCCCACGGTTATCCCTGAGGCTTTTAACTTCCCATCCTTTTAGTGAGATGCCAGCTTCAATTTGTTCTTCAATAATAAAATCAAACAAAGCTTTTTTATTCTCTACAATTGTATTTGCCATATGGAGTTAAATAATTTAGTTTACAAAACCTTAAGACTATAACGCTTTAAAGTAAATGAGTAATAACATTTCTAATAATGAACGAACATCACTACAGGGTCTCTGGTCCTCAAGAATTACATTTATTCTAGCTGTTACTGGCTCGGCTATAGGTTTAGGAAATATATGGAAATTCCCTTATGTCGCTGGTGACAATGGAGGCGGTGCTTTTGTTTTAATTTATCTTATTTGTATTTTTATTATTGGTTTTCCAATTATGGTTTCTGAAATCCTTATAGGAAGAAGAGGGAGGAGAAACCCTATTACATCAATGAAGCTTCTCGGTGAAGAAGAAACTGGAAATGGATCATGGAAAATAGTTGGTTTTGTAGGTTTACTTGCTGGTTTCTTAATCCTCTCTTACTACAGCGTCATTGCAGGATGGACTATGCACTATTTTGTTTTATCAATTAGCGGTGCTTTTAATGAAATGAACTCTGAACAAGTTAATTTTATCTTTAATGAATTAACTGGTTCGATAACAACACAAGCTATATTTCATACTCTATTTATGATTTCAACAGTCATTATCATCGCTAAAGGTATTAAAAATGGTCTAGAGAAAGCAGTTAAATTAATGATGCCAGCTTTACTTATAATATTGTTGATACTTTTAATATATTCAGTCACTCAAGGTGACTTTGCAAGAGGCGTTGAATTTCTACTTAAACCTGATTTTAGTAAAATAACTGGGGACAGTATTTTAGCAGCTATGGGGCAAGCTTTTTTTACACTGAGTTTAGGCATGGGTTGTATCGTTATGTATGGCGCCTATTTACCCAATAATGAATCCATAGTTAGGACCACAGTTACTATTATATTTTGTGATACCTTAATAGCTCTCTTAGCAGGGTTAGTTATCTTTCCCATTGTTTTCGATAATAATCTAACACCAACTGAAGGCCCTGGATTAATATTTCTAACTTTACCATTAGCTTTTGCAGATATTAATGGTGGTCTTGCGTTTGGAGCTTTGTTTTTTATTCTGCTTACCTTTGCAGCCATTACTTCAGCTATCAGTTTACTGGAACCATCAGTGGCGTGGATGATTGAACAGTTGAACCTATCCCGTACACTTTCAGCCATTACTATCGGTTTTCTCATATGGTCTTTAGGATTCTTAACAATTCTATCTTTTAATGATTTAGCAGACTTTACTTTTTGGAAAGGCACTATATTTGATAATTTTGATTATTTATCAAGCAATATCTTGTTACCCATCAGTGGCATGTTATTTACAATATTTGCTAGTTGGTTTATGACCAAATCATCTAGTCAATCTGAACTCAATGATATATCACCCATTGCTTATAATATATGGAGAATCCTAGCTGGAGTTGTTGCTCCGATTGGTGTCTTGATTGTGTTCTTCAATGCTATAAATTTATTTTAGTTTTGAATCATTTCGAGCGATCATTTGTTATAAAAAAGCCAATTAATGAGGTCTTTTATTTATTATCTGATGTTGATAAATACCAAAACTTTATTCCGTTCTGTAAATCATCAAAAATCTTAGAATTACAAGATGACTATATAATTGCTCAGTTAACACTCGATTTTTTTGGAATTGAGAATTCTTTCATAACAAAAAACGTAATTAAAAAAAATGAAACCATCATTATGGATCTTCAGGACGGTCCGTTTAAAACTTTTCATGCAATCTGGTTGTTTAAAAACATTGCCAATCGTTCAACCCAATTAGATTTTAAAATGGACTATGAACTGAATAATCCACTTTTAGAGTTTGCATTTAAGAAAAATCTTAATTCAGTCAGTGACTTAATCGTCAATGCCTTTAAAGAAAAATTATAAAAGTTTTTTACTAATTAGGGTTTGTTTCAACGTCTTTTTCAATCTTGACAACTTTGTCATTCTCAAAATAGATAATTAACCAATAGCGTTGGCTGTTTTCATTAGACCCTGTATCCATTCTCGGTTGATATAGATAAATATAATCCCAACGATCTTTTTCATAAGGGGTTCCAATTACTGGTCCGCCCAGTAAATATTTAATTTGGCTTTTTGTCATATTGATTTGAATTCGATCAATGTTCTCAATATTTAAAAGATTACCTTGTTGTAAATCAGGCCTGTATACACATGAAGTTGTTAAAAGAACAACGAAGATGACTAGTGCTTTAATTTTATTACTCATGTCGTTTATCTTTTCCCCAAAGAAGCTTGGATTTTAAATTATCAAAGTAGTCATAATTCTCTGGATGAATTAAAGAGATTGATTTAGCTGCTTTCTTTATTACAAGATCATCACCCATTTTCAATTCAGAAACCGTATCGCCATCTAAATCAATACCTGCACTTACGTTTTGTTCACTATCATAACGCAGCGTAATTTCAGATGAGGAGGACACGACCATCGGCCTGTCATTAAGTGAATGAGGGCAAATAGGAACTAATAGTAATGCTTCAACATCAGGTTTTAGGATAGGTCCACCACAACTAAGAGAATAGGCAGTGGAGCCTGTAGGAGTAGCAACTATAAAGCCATCTCCTTCATGAGTGTTAATAAAAGAATTATCAATTGTTGTTTCAACCCTAATCATTCGACCCGTTTCTTTTCGGTTAATAACAATGTCATTAAAGGCATATCCAATTGATTTGTTAGTTGTATTTGTCGAAATAAAAGCTTCTATTAACATTCGACTTTCAGTTTTGTAGTTACCGGTGATAATCTCATCAAGAACGTTTTCAGCTTCTTGAGGATTAATATCTGTCAAAAACCCTAATCTGCCTTTATTGATACCAGTAATGGGTATGTCATATTCATAGGCAAGTTTAGCGGATTGCAGCATAGTGCCATCACCACCAATTGAAACTATTAGCTCAGCATTTTCCATTTTAGTATCAGTATCTTGATTATTTAAAGGATCAACCAAAACAGCTTGGATACCTTTTTCATGATATTTATCAATTAAAGGTTGTATGGATAGAAAGGAGCTTTCATCCCTTATATTTCCAGAAAAAACTATTTTTTTGTGTTTAGTCATTAACTAATATATTGACTCTGTTTAAATATTTGGAAATGATATCAGATAAATTCAATATTAGCTTAAACGATACTTAATTATTAATGACCGAAGAAATTAAAAATAAGACTCCATCAGATAGGGCCAAAAAAGTTTTATCCGCTATTATCGATAACTATATTGAGAAAGGTATTCCTATTGGTTCTAAGAAGTTATCAACATATAACCGATTTGATTTAAGTCCTGCAACTATTAGAAATGTTATGTCTGATCTTGAAGATCTTGGTTTTATAGCTTCTCCGCACACATCTGCTGGAAGAATACCTACACCTAAGGGCTATCGATTTTTTATTGACCGATTATTACAGCTTCAACCAGTTGATAGAAATGAAATTGCCTCAATAAAAGACACTGTGAGTCAAACTAAATCAAGCAGTAAAGACCTAGCCACCAATGTATCCAGTACATTGTCAGCGATTACACAGCTAGCTGGCATTGTTACTGTGCCAAAAAAACATAAAAGCACATTAAAAGAAATCGACTTCATACCTTTATCAGAGCAAAGGGTCTTAGCTATTGTGGTGATTAATGATGCAGAAGTTGAAAATAAGATACTACAAATGAAGAGAAACTATAGTAGGGATGAACTTCAAATTTCAGCTAACTATTTAAATCAACACTATGTTGGCAGATCTTTTGAATACATAAAGAATGATTTACTAGCTCAATTAAAAGAAACCTCAGCACTTGCTAATTCTCTAATGAACGACATTATAAATATTGCTGATGAACTAGTTACTGATCAAAATAAAGATGAGTATGTGGTGACAGGGAAAAATCAGTTACTTGACTTCGAAGAACTCTCGGACATAAGTCGGTTAAAAGAACTGTTTAATGCATTTAATGAAAAACAACAACTTCTTCAATTATTAGACAAAAGCATGTCAACAACTAATATTCAAATATTTATTGGTCAAGAATCAGGTTATAGAATATTTGATAATTGCACTTTAATAACCGCGCCTTACACCAATGAAGAGGGATCTGTGGGTGTTCTTGGTGTTATTGGCCCTACTCGAATAGCGTACCAAAGGGTGATTCCAATTGTTGATGTCACTGCTAAATTACTCAGTCAGTCATTGAAATAATACATTTTGACCTTATGTTGAGTTCAGAGGTGACCAAATGAATGACAAAAAAGCATCAGAAGAAAATGAAATATCAGATATTAAAGAAACTGAAGAAATCTCTATAGAATCTAAAGATTCAATTAATATTGAAGATCTAGAAAAACAAGCTGCTGAGAATTGGGATAAGGTTCTTCGTCTTCAAGCTGAAATAGATAATTTAAGAAAACGAACCATTAAAGATATTGAAAACACCAATAAAAGTTCAATAGAAAGAGTCTTCCGAGAAATATTACCCGTTCTTGATAGCTTTGAACTAGGGGTACTGGTGGACACATCAACAAAAGAAGGAGTTGAAACTTTTATAGAAGGTCAAAATGCAACCTTTAAACTTTTACAAAGTGTGTTAGAAAGATTTTCAATTGAAACGCTAAATCCTGAACATATGAAATACGACCCTGAATTACATGAAGTGATAAGCATGCAAGACACTGATCAAGTAGAACAAGGATACATAGTCCAAGTCGTACAGAAGGGATATCGTTTAAATCAAAGGTTATTACGACCAGCAAGAGTAATAGTTGCTTCTGAAAAAGAAAAATAACTTTCATTACTTGAAAATTATCTAACCGTTCATATATCTAAACAAACACCTTACGGAGAAAGTCATGGGAAGAGTAATAGGAATAGATTTAGGAACAACAAATTCATGTGTTGCCATTATGGATGGTGACCAAACGAAAGTAATTGAGAATTCTGAAGGAGATAGAACAACGCCTTCAATTGTTGCGTATTCAAAAGATGAAGACAGAACCCTTGTTGGTCAATCAGCAAAACGTCAAGCTGTGAGTAACCCTGAAAATACTTTATATGCAATCAAACGTCTTATTGGAAGAAAATTTGATGATTCAGTTGTAACAAAAGACATGGATAAAGTTCCATTTGAAATAAAAAAAGCAAAAAACGGCGACGCCTGGGTATTGGCAAATGGAAAAGAAACAGCTCCACCGGCTATATCTGCAGAAGTGTTAAGAAAAATGAAAGAAACCGCTGAAAGCTATTTAGGGCAAGAAGTTACTGAAGCTGTTATCACAGTACCCGCTTATTTTGATGACTCTCAACGACAAGCGACTAAAGACGCTGGTAAAATTGCAGGGTTAGAAGTTAAGAGAATTATCAATGAACCAACTGCTGCAGCATTGGCCTACGGCCTTGATAAAAAACGTGGCGATAGAAAAATTGCTGTATACGATTTGGGTGGTGGGACATTTGATGTTTCTATCATTGAAATAGCTGATGTCGATGGTGAAAACCAATTTGAAGTACTTGCAACAAACGGTGATACTTTTCTTGGTGGTGAAGACTTTGATCTTAGAATCATGGATCACTTACTTGATGAGTTTAAAAAACAAACAGGCATGGACGTTACTAAAGACACACAAGCACTTCAACGTTTAAAAGAAGCTGCTGAAAAAGCAAAGATTGAACTATCAAATCAAGCACAAACAGACATTAATCTTCCTTATTTATCAGCAGACTCATCAGGGCCTAAACATTTAAATATGACATTAACAAGAGCCAAACTTGAGTCTCTTGTTGAAGATTTTATTGTTCAAACAATCGAGCCTTGTAAGACAGCCCTTAAAGATGCTGGTCTTAGTGTTGGAGATGTTGATGATGTGATATTGGTAGGTGGACAAACAAGAATGCCAAAAGTTCAAGAAGAGGTTAAATCATTTTTTGGTGTTGAACCAAGAAAGGATGTTAACCCAGATGAAGCAGTTGCAATTGGTGCTGCTATACAAGGCGGCGTCCTATCTGGTGATGTTAAAGACGTATTATTACTAGATGTTACGCCACTCTCATTAGGTATTGAAACACTCGGTGCTGTTACCACAAAGCTAATAGAAAAGAACACAACCATTCCGACTAAAGCAGAACAAATATTTTCAACAGCAGAAGACAATCAAACCGCTGTTACTATTCATGTTTTACAGGGTGAAAGGGAAAGAGCACAAGATAATAAATCATTGGGTAGATTTGATTTAACTGACATACCATCCAAACCTCGAGGCATGCCTCAAATAGAAGTAGCCTTTGATATTGATGCCAATGGAATAATTAATGTTTCTGCTAAAGATAAAGAAACTGGAAAAGAACAGAAAATTGTTATTAAAGCATCAAGTGGTTTATCGGATGAAGAAGTCGAACAAATGATTTCTGATGCTGAGTCAAACGCAGAAGAGGATAAGAAATTTAGAGATCTTGTCGATATCAAAAATCAAGGAGATCAATTGGTTCATGCTACTGAAAAAACACTCGAAGAATTAGGAGAAAAAGTAACAGCTGATGAAAGATCTAATGTTGAAGCTGCAATGGGTGATTTGAAAGAGGCTCTTAAGGGAGATGAAAAAGATACTATTGAAGCGAAAGTTAAAACATTATCAGAAGCGTCAGTAGGTATAGCACAAAAAGCATTTGAAGAAGCTCAAAGTAAAGCCAATAATGAATCTAGTGACAATGCAGATTCATCAGAAGATGATAATGTCGTTGATGCTGAATACGAAGAAGTAGAGGAAGATAAAGATACTAAATAAATTATTTTTATAAATTCAATACTAGACAAGATAGACAATGTGTCTATCTTGTCATTTTAAAGGGTAGTTATGAGCAAACAGGATTATTACAAAACACTAGGTGTTCAAAAAAACTCATCTGACGCTGAGATAAAAAAAGCTTACAGAAAGCTTGCTATGAAATATCACCCAGACCGTAACCCTGGAGACACGAGTTCAGAACAGAAATTTAAAGAAGCTAAAGAAGCTTATGAAGTGTTATCAAATGGTCAAAAAAGGACTGCTTATGACCAATTTGGTCATGAAGGATTAAATGCTCAAGGCGGAATGGGTGGAGGCTTTAATTCGGGTGATGCATTTAATGATATATTTGGCGATATGTTTGGAGATATCTTTGGTAACTCAAGAGGACAAAGAAGACAACATAGTGCACAACGAGGATCTGACTTAAGGTACGAATTAGATTTAGATCTTGAGCAAGCTGTATTTGGTGAAACAATTAAGATTAATATCCCATCATTAGCCACTTGCTCAATTTGTGACGGTTCAGGTGCAAAAAAAGGAACAACAGCAAGCTTATGTCAAAGATGTGATGGAAAAGGATCAGTGAGAGTGCAGCAAGGTTTTTTCACTTTACAACAGGGTTGCCCAGACTGTCGTGGAACAGGAGAAACTATAAAAGACCCATGCCTTGACTGTTCTGGATCAGGCAGGGTTCAGAAAGAACGAACTATATCAATTAAAATCCCTCCTGGTGTCGACCATGATGATCGAATCCGTCTGTCGAATGAAGGCGAGGCAGGAATTAAAGGAGGACCTTCAGGAGATTTATATGTTGATATCAAGCTCAGAAAACATCCTATTTTTAAACGAGAGGGAAGCCACTTGATGTGTGAAGTTCCATTAAGCTTTTCTAAAGCAGCTTTAGGAGGAACCATAGAAGTTCCAACAATAGATGGGGCAGTAAATTTATCAATTCCAACTGAAACTCAATCTGGAAAAGTATTTAGGTTAAGAGGTAAAGGCGTAAAATCCTATCGTGATCGAACTACTGGAGATTTATTTTGTTCGATCCAAATTGAAACACCTGTTAACTTAAATAATGAACAAAAGAATATTTTAAAATCTTTTGAAGAATCTATAAATTCTAGTAAAAAAGAGCATCGACCCAATAAAAATAAATGGTCAGAAAGTGTCAAAAGCTTTTTTAATCGCTTAGGAATTTAATTCTTTATTTTTCTTTTAAGATCAAAAATATAAATTAAAACGTGACATAAGAAAAATTTGATCCTAATATGTTTTGGGTTCGAAACGAATTACAGGGAAGGGCCTTAAAGGTTCCTTCCCTTTTTTTAAATAAATAGGACTATAAATTGACTCAAGCGGTTCTCACATTAGAAGACGGTACAATATTTAAAGGTAATTCAATTGGTTCAGACGGTTCTTCTATTGGTGAGGTTGTATTTAATACTGCAATGACTGGGTATCAAGAAATCCTTACGGATCCATCTTATTACAAACAAATTGTCACCTTGACATACCCTCACATTGGCAACACCGGTACTAATCTAGAAGATTTTGAAAGCAAGAAAACATACCTATCAGGACTTGTTATCAGAGAATCATCACCAATTTCCAGTAACTGGAGAAATGAAACTGATTTGCAAACTTTTCTTCGCAAGGAAAAGGTTATTGCAATTGCTGATATAGACACCAGAAAGCTAACCAATCATTTACGCAAACATGGATCAATGAAGGGTTGTATAAGTACTGATTATAAAAATGTTAATAAATGTATCGATCTTGCACAATCATTTACAGGATTATCAGGCTTAGACTTAGCAAAAGAAGTTACTGTAAAGGAATCATATCTATTCAATCAAAAAGGTAGAAAAACTGATGAATCTAAATACAAGGTTGTTGCAATGGATTTTGGTGTTAAAACTAATATTCTAAATCTACTTGCTGATTCAAATTGTGAGGTCATTGTGGTTCCAGCTATAACCACTGCTCAGGATATAATGGAGTTAAAACCAGATGGTGTTTTTTTATCAAATGGTCCTGGTGATCCTGAACCCTGTTTATACGCAATTGAAACTATACGTAAGATCCTAAAAAATAATGTTCCAGTTTTTGGAATATGTTTAGGTCATCAACTACTCGCATTAGCCGCGGGAGCTAAAACAAAAAAAATGAAATTTGGTCACCACGGTGCTAATCACCCAGTGCAGGACCTTAAGACAAAGGAAGTTTTTATCACGAGTCAAAATCATGGTTTTACCGTTGATGAAAATGATCTGCCTGAAGACATCTTAATTACTCATCGATCATTGTTCGATAATTCTATTCAAGGAATTGAACTTAAGGGCTCTAATGCTTTTAGTTTTCAAGGGCATCCTGAGGCGTCACCTGGTCCTCATGATATTAATCCCTTATTTGAAAAATTTTCACACTTAATGACAAATGCCTAAACGCAAGGATATAGAATCAATTCTTATAATCGGGGCAGGTCCAATTATTATTGGACAAGCATGTGAATTTGATTATTCAGGGACACAAGCTTGTAAAGCCTTAAAAGAAGAAGGATATCGAGTAATTTTAGTAAACTCTAATCCGGCAACAATTATGACAGACCCAGACAGTGCTGACTCAATTTATATTGAACCAATTAATTGGAAAACAATTGAGAAAATTATAATAAAAGAAAAGCCCAATGCTCTTTTGCCGACGATGGGCGGTCAAACAGGCCTGAACACTGCTTTGGATCTAGCATCTAGAGGTATCTTAGATGAACACAATGTAGAGCTTATAGGGGCATCTAAGATAGCTATTGATACAGCTGAAGATAGAGAGTTATTCAAACAAGCCATGCAAGACATCGATATTGATGTGGCTAAGTCAGGACTAGCTAATAACGTTAATGAAGCATTAGAAATAGCAAGAATGATTAAATACCCGGTGATCATTAGACCTTCATTTACTCTTGGTGGAAGCGGAGGAGGAGTTGCCAATGATGAGAGTGAATTTATAACAATTGTTAATAGAGGGTTAGAACTTTCACCAACGAATGAGATATTGATAGAAGAGTCATTATTGGGATGGAAAGAATATGAAATGGAAGTTGTTAGAGATAAAAATGATAATGCTATTATCATCTGCTCTATAGAAAACGTAGACCCTATGGGGGTACATACTGGGGATTCCATAACAGTTGCTCCTGCTCAAACATTAACTGATAAAGAATTTCAAATTATGCGAAATCACTCAATCGCCATCCTAAGAAAGATTGGTGTAGATACAGGAGGATCAAATGTTCAATTTGCAGTGAATCCTGAAAATGGAAAAATGATTGTCATCGAAATGAACCCAAGAGTTTCACGATCATCAGCCCTTGCCTCTAAAGCAACAGGCTTTCCAATTGCCAAGATTGCAGCAAAACTAGCTATTGGATACACATTAGATGAATTAAAAAATGATATTACTGGTGGCTCAACTCCAGCATCTTTTGAACCCACTATTGATTATGTTGTTACAAAAATCCCTAAGTTTACTTTCGAAAAGTTTCCAAAAGCAAATTCAACATTAACAACACAAATGAAATCTGTTGGTGAAGCAATGGCTATTGGCAGAAACTTTCAAGAATCTTTACAAAAAGCAATTAGAAGTTTGGAATCAAACCATGACGGCTTTACAGATATGGAAGTTGGAGATAATTTTGAACAAATGGTTCAACAGCCAAGTCCTGATCGTTTATTTTACCTAGGACAAGCTTTCAGAGAAGGCTATTCAATAAATCAGGTTTTTAATCTTTCAAAAATTGACCCTTGGTTTCTTTCTTATATCAAAGAAATTATCGATCTAGAAACAGAAACAAAAAAACAAACTCTCGATAAATTGGATAAAGATTTTTTAAGACAATTAAAAAAAAGAGGATTCTCAGATTCAAGAATAGCTAACCTATGTTCGACTGATGAAACTGAAGTCTATAAAAAACGAATAAAAGTTAATCTAAAACCAGTGTTTAAAAGAGTAGACACTTGTGCTGCAGAATTTGACACTTCAACTGCTTATCTTTATTCAACTTATGATGACGAGTGTGAATCCAGGCCAACGACTAATAAGAAAATTATAATTCTAGGCGGTGGCCCTAATAGAATAGGTCAAGGTATTGAATTTGATTATTGTTGTGTGCATGCTGCCATGGCAGTTTCAGAGGCAGGGTATGAATCAATCATGATTAATTGTAACCCAGAAACTGTTTCAACTGACTATGACACCTCCGATAGACTTTATTTTGAACCATTAACATTTGAAGACGTAATGGCAATTATAGAAGTTGAACAACCAGAAGGTATTATTATCCAATTTGGAGGTCAAACACCCTTAAAACTTGCAAAATCATTGAAATCAGCCGGAGCCCCAATAATTGGTACTCAACCATCATCTATTGATATCGCTGAAGACAGAGAATTATTCAAAGAGCTTGTTGGTGAACTAAATCTTCGACAACCTTACAATGAAGTTGCTACTAATTTAGAACAAGCTCTGACTAATGCAAAAAAAGTAGAGTACCCATTGGTTGTCAGGCCTTCTTATGTTTTAGGTGGTAGAGCAATGGATATAGTATATAACGATGATGAATTAGTAACCTACATGAGAGAAGCAGTCAAAGTATCAAATGAATCGCCGGTGTTATTGGATCATTTTTTAAATAAAGCCATAGAAGTTGATATTGATGCTGTCTCGGACGGCGAAGATGTTCTAATTGGTGGAATTATGGAACACATAGAGCAAGCAGGTGTTCATTCGGGAGATTCATCTTGTTCAATACCAGCTTTTAGTCTCTCGGAATCAATACAAGATGAAATAGTTAGTCAAATGATTCAGTTTACAAAAAAATTAAATGTTATTGGGCTTGTCAATGCACAATTTGCTATTAGAAAAAATAAAATATTTGTTTTAGAAGTAAACCCAAGGGCATCAAGAACCGTACCATTTGTTTCTAAAGCAACTGGTAACCAATTAGCCAAAATAGCAGCCAGGACAATGATCGGCATCCCTTTAAAAGAACAACAAATTAATCATTCATATAAACCTAGTTTTTTCTCAGTCAAGGGACCTGTTTTTCCATTCAATAAGTTTCCTGATGCTGATCCTATACTAGGTCCTGAAATGAAATCTACTGGTGAAGTAATGGGCACAGGAAAGACCTTTGGTGAAGCATATATTAAATCTCAATACGCAGCTGGAATTATAATTCCTAACAGCGGTAATGTTTTTATCTCAGTAAGAGAACCTGATAAAACTGATAAATTAGTTCGGGTGGCTGATTTTTTAGCCAAGAATGATTTTAAAATAATAGCTACAAAAGGTACCTCATCGTTTCTAAAAGATAATGGAATAAAGTGTTCTTATATTAATAAAGTGCATGAAGGTCAGCCTCATATTGTTGACCTTATTAAAAATAAAAAGATTAACCTAATCATAAATACCACTGAGGGTAAACAATCAATAGAAGAGTCTTTTTCAATTCGAGCAGAAGCTGTTATTGCTAATATCACCTATTACACGAGTTTAGAAGCTGCAGCCGCAACTATAGAGTCATTCGATTTTCTTGACACAATAACTGTAAATAAATTACAGAACCTTTAGTATTAAACTAATGGATAAACACGTAATGACAGTTAAAGGTCAGGATTTACTTAGAGAAGAATTAAAAATTCTTAAATCTAAAGACCGACCAGAAATAATTACAGCTATTGCTACGGCAAGGGAATTTGGCGATCTTAAAGAAAACGCTGAATACCATGCGGCTAAAGAACGACAGAGTTTTATAGAAGGTAGAATCAATGATATTGAGTCAAAGCTATCTAGCGCTGAAGTAATTGATATAACCAAATTAAACGTCTTTGATAAGGTTGTATTTGGATCAACAGTGACTATCTTTAACCTAGATAATGAGAAAGAAGATACGTATAAAATTGTAGGAGAAGACGAAGCAAACATAGATGAGGGGCTAATATCTTATAAAGCTCCTTTATCCAGATCCCTAATTGGTAAGTCAATAGACGATTTAGTTGAATTATCAATTGGAGATGAAAAACAATCATTTCAAATTATAAATATCCAGTACGCTTAAGTTATTCAAAATGTCTAGTCAACACTGGCGAAGGGATCAATCTAAAGAAAAGTTTTTTAGTGAATCTAGAAAATTAGGTTATCGTTCAAGATCAGTCTTTAAACTTGATGAAATCAATAAAAAGTACAAAATTCTTAAAAAAGCTAACTCTATTCTTGATTTAGGTTCTAGGCCCGGTGGTTGGTCAAATTATGTTATTAAAAACACAAGAGTAAAAAGTATTATTGCTAATGATATTGAACCAATGGAACTAATTCCTGGCGTTCATTTTGTTTTGGGAGACTTTACTAGTGATTCTATTCAGGAGAAAATACTCAATGTTAATACAGGTAAATTTGACCTCATACTATCCGACATTTCAAATAATAAAACCGGAAATAATGTAACCGATCAGTACTCCTTTTATGAAATTGCAAATAATATACTTGAATTTTCAAAAACTGGACTTACATCTAGTGGTGTATTGGTAATTAAGATATTTGTAGGCCTTGGGTTTGAAGAATTTAAAAAAGAGATGGACCAAACGTTTAAATACGTTAATATCTTTAAACCCAGAGCCTCAAGGCCGGAAAGTAAAGAAACGTACGCGATAGGAACAAAGATTAGGTATACTCAAAACATATGAATAACTTTTTTAAAAACGCAATGGTTTGGATTGTCATTGGGATTGTAATGTTAACCCTGTTTCAATCTTTTTCACCAAATTCTATTAGACAAAAGACAATTGATTACTCATCTTTTCTTGAGTTAGTAAAAACTGGAAATATCAGTGAAGTTGTCTTTGAAAATGATTTAATTAGGGTCAAAAGGATTAATGGAGAAAAATTCTTAACTTATAACCCTGAAACAGATAATACTGCACTTATAGGTGAGCTAAATAAATCAGGCGTAAGAATTAGTGCAACACCTCCAAAAAGTCAGAATATCCTTGTTAGTTTATTGATCAATTCATTTCCGGTTATCCTTCTAATTGGTGTATGGATTTACTTTATGCGACAAATGCAAGGTGGAGTAGGTGGCGGAAGAGGGGCTATGTCTTTTGGTAAAAGTAAAGCGAGACTCCTGGGAGAAAATCAAATTGATGTCACTTTTGCAGATGTAGCAGGTATCGAAGAAGCTAAAGAAGAAGTAGTTGAAATAGTTGAATTTTTAAAAGACCCATCTAAGTTCCAAAGACTCGGCGGTAAAATTCCTAAAGGTGTTTTAATGGTCGGCTCTCCTGGTACAGGAAAAACACTATTAGCTAGAGCAATTGCTGGAGAAGCAAAGGTTCCTTTTTTTACAATATCAGGGTCAGACTTTGTAGAAATGTTTGTAGGTGTTGGAGCTTCTAGAGTTAGGGATATGTTTCAAGAAGCAAAAACACAATCTCCCTGCATTATATTTATTGACGAAATAGACGCTGTTGGACGATCACGTGGAGCAGGCCTTGGAGGAGGACATGATGAAAGAGAGCAAACTCTAAATCAGTTACTGGTTGAAATGGATGGCTTTGAGGACAATGTTGGTGTCATAGTTATTGCAGCTACAAATAGACCTGATGTACTGGATACAGCACTTCTTAGACCTGGTCGTTTTGATCGACAAGTTGTTGTGCCTCTCCCAGACGTGAAAGGTAGAGAGCAAATTCTTAAAGTTCATATGAGAAAAGTACCGCTGGATAAAAATGTAAAACCCTCAATCATAGCTAGAGGTACACCAGGTTTTTCAGGAGCTGACTTAGCTAATCTAGTTAATGAATCTGCACTGATTGCTGCAAGGGCAAATAAAGAATTTGTAAGTATGGATGATCTTGATAGGGCAAAAGACAAAATCATGATGGGAACAGAACGTAAGTCTTTAGTGATGAGTGAAGATGAAAGAAAGCTGACTGCTTATCATGAAGCAGGTCATGCTATTGTTGGTTTATCAATTGATGGGCATGACCCGGTCTATAAAGTAACAATTATCCCTAGAGGTAGAGCATTGGGTGTGACTATGTTCCTTCCAGAAGATGATCGCTACAGTATGAGTAAGCAACGCTTATTGGGACAAATCACAAGTCTATTTGGAGGCAGAGTTGCTGAAGAAATTATTTTTGGTAAAGAAGCGGTTACAACTGGTGCATCAAATGATATTGAAAGAGCCACAGAAATTGCCAGAAACATGGTAACTAAATGGGGATTATCAGAAAAATTAGGACCTTTAACTTATAGCGAAGAAGAAGGGGAAGTTTTTCTTGGTCGATCTGTTACACAAACAAAACAAGTCTCAGATGTAACAGCCAAACTCATTGATGATGAGGTCAGAAAAATTATTGATCAAACATATGACAAAGCAACAAGCATTATTAATAAACAAATTCATCGGTTACATAAAATGGCTGAAACACTTATCAAATATGAAACAATTGATAGTGATCAAATAAAAGATATTATGAATGATAAAGAACCACGACCACCTGAAGATTGGGATTCTAATGATGACTCATCTGATAACACTAAACCCTCTTCTGATATTGGTGGGCCAGCCACCGAACACTAATAAATTAAGTCATTTATTTTTTAATTAGCATAAAAATTAGCTAAATAGCCACTAATAGCTATAGAATAGTCGATTCTCTAACTAGAGAGATGAATTATGAATGAAAATAATAAAATATTTGGAACTGATGGCATCAGAGGTAAAGTAGGGGAATACCCTATGACTGTTGATTTCACTATGAGGTTAGCGTCAGCAATTGCATCAACATTAACACCAAATGGCGGCCAAGTAGCAATCGGCAAAGACACTAGAATATCAGGTTATATGTTTGAATCAGCATTAGAGTCTGCATTTGTTGCCTACGGACTAAAAGTAATCTTGTTAGGACCTCTACCATCTCCAGCAATCTCTCATTATGTCAGAGAATCAGAAGCTAACTTTGGGGTTGTTATTAGTGCTTCCCATAATTCTTATGAATACAATGGAATTAAAATTATTAATCAAAATGGTGAAAAAATAGAACAATTACTTGAAAATACAATTGAGTCTAGACTTAATGAGAGCCCTGTAACAAAAACAGCTAATATGATTGGTAAAGCTTATCGATCTGGTGATTCTAGAGACAAATACAAAGAACTCCTTCGGAAAGTATTTAACGGTGACACTCAACCTCTAAATGGTTTAAAAATAGTTGTAGATACATCTAACGGTGCAGCTTATAAAATAGCTCCTCAGGTACTCCTTGAGCTTGGAGCAGAAGTGATACCTATAGCCTGCTCACCTAACGGGTACAATATTAATAAAAATTGCGGCTCCACATACCCAGAGACTATCAAAAACACTGTGCAAGCTACGAATTCTGATCTAGGTATTGCTCTTGATGGAGATGCTGACAGAGTATTACTTGTCGATGATCAAGGACAATTATTAGATGGGGACCAGATACTGTACATCTTAACGACTGCAAACATTGATAACTCATCATTCAATTCTAAAGTAGTAGGAACAGTAATGTCTAATTCAGGATTAGAAAAATCATTAAAAAAGAAAAACATTGAATTACTTAGATC
>CAYQEV010000007.1:23693-45575 GCA_964416745.1 uncultured Woeseia sp. | reverse complement strand
TGGGTGTTACATAATGAGTTTTTGGAAAGATAGTTAATTGCCTAACTTTTTTATGTATTTCACCGGTTAAAGGATCAAAATAAGATAACCCTTCAATTTCATCATCATACATCTCAACCCTGATTGCTTGATTATCAGAATCTGCAGGATAAACATCAATTACATCACCCAAAACTCTAAATGTGCCTTGTTTAAATTCTATAGCATTTCTTTGATATTGAAGTTCTGCAAGACGCCTTAAAATGCTTCGTTGATTGATTTTATCTTTAAGGCTTAAGTGCAAGACCATATTAAGGTAGAGTTCTGGATCACCTAACCCATATATTGCTGATACCGATGCCACAATAATCGTGTCATTTCTTTCAATCAGAGCTTTTGTAGCAGAGAGTCGCATTTGTTCGATATGAGCATTGATTGATGCATCTTTCTCAATATAGATATCAGTAGTTGGGACATAGGCCTCAGGTTGATAGTAATCATAATAAGAAACAAAATATTCAACTTTATTGTTGGGAAAATATTCTCTCATTTCACCGTATAATTGTGCTGCAAGAGTTTTATTGGGAGCAAGTATTAAGGTAGGTCTTTGTTCTTTTTCAATTATATTGGCAATGGTAAAGGTTTTCCCTGAGCCAGTTACACCTAATAGGGTCTGTTTAAACAATCCTGATCGTAATCCTTCAGATAACTGATTAATTGCCACAGGCTGGTCACCCTTGGGATTGTAATCTGAGAATAATTTAAAGTAATCTTCATTCATAATTTGATATTATAGCGATCAATTAAATCCTAATCTCTAAAATGTAATGATTTATAACAATGCTGTCCGATAGAGTAAAAAAAGTTAAACCATCTGCAACGATAACAATCTCAGCTAAAGCTATGGACTTAAGGGCAAATGGAATCGATGTTATTAGTCTAAGTGCTGGAGAACCTGATTTTGATACTCCTGAACATATTAAGCAAGCCGCTATTGAAGCTATTAATAAGGGACAAACTAAATACACACAAGTGGATGGTACGCCAGAGCTAAAGGATGCCATAATTAGCAAGTTTAATAGAGATAATAATCTTCACTATCAACGAGAAAATATTATTGTTTCAACTGGTGCAAAACAGACACTATATAATTTATTTCAGTCAGTTTTAGGATCAGACGATGAAGTAGTCATCATAAGTCCTTACTGGGTATCTTATCCTGATATGGTCATATTAGCTGATGCTAAGCCAGTTATTGTGGAAACCCATCAAGAGGATGATTTCAATATTGATATGGATTCTTTCAAAGCTGCTTTAACAGATAAAACAAAATTACTCATTCTTAATTCCCCATCTAATCCTACTGGCATAACTTATACGAAAGAACAATATGAATCTATGGGTAAGATCTTATCAGACTATCCAAATGTTCTAATTGCCACTGATGATATGTATGAACATATCTATTGGGGCAATGAACCTTTTACTTCTTTTGCAGAGGCTTGCCCAAATCTTTTTGATAGAACTATAACAGTAAACGGTGTCTCAAAAGCCTATGCTATGACCGGTTGGAGAATAGGATACTGTGGCGCACCTGAATCAATTGTAAAAGGAATGAAAAAGGTTCAAGGACAGAGCACATCTAATCCTTCTTCAATCTCACAAGTTGCAGCAATTGCTGCACTTAATGGATCACATGACGTACTAAAGATGATGGTTGATGAGTATAAAAAACGTCATGATTATATGTGTGATGCTTTGAATGAAATTAATGGATTTAACACCTCACCAGGAACAGGGGCATTTTATCTTTTCCCAGAGGTAAGGAGCGTGATTGAAAGCAAAGGTTTTGCAGATGATATTGAATTCTCAAGTTTTTTAATTGATCAAGCTAATGTAGCAGTAATACCTGGTAGCGCTTTTGGTGCAGAGGGAAGTATAAGAATTTCTTATGCAACGAGTATGGAATTACTAAAAGAATCAATTTCACGTATAAAATCATCCTTAGAATAATCGACTCTTGACTATTTTATTGGCTTCAAGCAGACTCCATTTATATTCTACTCCCCGGTAGCTCAGTTGGTAGAGCGATTGACTGTTAATCAATTGGTCGCTGGTTCGAGTCCGGCCCGGGGAGCCAGAATTTACAGTTATTCTATAAACTGTCAGAGATTAATTTTTTGAATTTTGTCGTACTCCAACCATGAGACCTGTTCAAATAGTGAATTGGAATATTAAGTTCATCACCGGTAAAAGACTTATCTTTATAATCATCCCCAAGAAATCTTATATCTATTTGAGTGGTAGATAATAAATGAGCAAGATCTGATTCTAATTGGTAAGTAACAATCTCATCTACCTGTTTTAGAGAAGATAATACCAATAAGCGTTCTTCTAAGGATAGAATGGGTTTCAATTTTTCTGGCCTTTCAACTGAAGGGTCTTTATGAAGAAAAATAATTAGATGTGAGCAATATTTTTTGCATTCATTAAATAGATGGATATAACCAGGATGTATTACGTCAAAATTTCCAGCAATTACTCCAATTTTAATTTTATTATTCATAATTATATTTTCTCTAAAAAATCTACAGGTTCAGACTTTTCCCAACTCTTACACGTTGGGCATTGCCATGAATGACTTATTGTCATATATCCACATTGAGAACAACTGTATTTATAATCATTTTTAGTTTTATTGTTAATAATAGTTCTTAAACTATTAATCAGTGGATCATCTATGAGAGTTATTGATTTAGATTCATGATTCTGTTTTTTTAACTCATTAATAATTGTATGTTTCTGAATAAGCTCCTTAAACGAATTAAAAAGATGTTTATTATCAAAGTTAGGAAACATAACGGAGACCATGCCAAGATATTTTTTAGTTTCTGGATTATTTTCGATGGTCTTTTCTAAGATTATATTTAAATCATTATCATTTTGATGATCTATTTTATTGAGTATTAGAGGAAGTAAAATTAAATGTGCTAGTTTATTTTTATCAATCATTTCAGCATAAAACACCAGTGCATTAGATTTATCTAATTTATGGAGGGAAATTTTTGAAGATAAATATAATTGTCTAATTGAATTAGGATTATTATGTTTTGCTTTTTCTAAAAAAATCTCTGCTCTATCAATATCATCTTCATCAATATATTTTTGTGTTAATTGGCAATAATAATGAGAGGTGCTTGTTAAGTATTTATTATCAGGATCAATTTTACTTAGCTCCTCAAGATTCTCTAAAGCTTTTTCCCATTGCGACATGTATTCATATATTATTATTAACTTTTCTAGGCAAGATACTTGCTGCCCATCTATTGCCTTTAATTTTTCAAATACGCTTTCAGCTTTATCATAAATACCTGCGGCGAAGTAATTTTCCCCTAATTCATGAAGTGTTTGATAATAATATTCCTCATCAAGGTCAGGTTTATTTAGAATATTTTCATGGAGCCTAATGGCTTTATCAATTTTACCTTGCCTTCTAAACAGCACTCCAAGCGCTAAGTGTGTTTGAATCGTCTCATCATCAATATCAATAATATTCGAAAATAAGTCTATAGCCTTATCTGATTCCTCATTAAGGAGGTATTTAAGACCGGTAAGATAATCAGGGTTAATTTTATTAGTAGATTCATTATCAAAGAACTTAAGAAAAAAATAACCCAATAGGGCAAATATCAAGAATATTGATGATAAATAAAAGATACTGTCAGAAAGCATTAAAAAGATTTAAATATTAATCAGCTTGTTTTTACTCTTTCTTTCAAGTCTTTACCAGGCTTAAAGTGAGGAACATATCTTTCGTCAATATTAACTGACTCACCTGATTTTGGATTACGACCTATTCTTGATTTTCTATATCTTAAGCTAAAACTACCAAAACCTCTGATTTCTATTCTCTTGCCTTTTTTTAGTGAATCAATCATTGATTCTATAATAGTTTTTACTGATAACTCGATATCTTTGTAGGGAAGCTGATCTTGCTCATTAGCAATAATTTCAATTAGTTCTTTTTTATTTATACTCATAGATAAATTACATCAAAAAAAGTAAGAAATAGGAATTAATTTATTTATTTTCTAGAAAATTTAGATTTTAGTAAATCACCTAAACTAGTTTTTGAGATGCTGTCTTTTTCATCTGACTTATATGATTCAATAGCTTCTCTTTCTTCTTTTTCTTCTTTTGCTTTGATTGACAGTTTTATTGTCCTATTTTTTTTATCAAAACCAATAATTTTTGATTCAATTTCTTCTTTAATCTTAAAAACAGATCTCATGTCTTCAGTTTTATCTCTTGAAACTTCTGCAATATTTAGTAAACCTTTTACATCATTTTCAAGAATTATTAATGTATTCCTTTCATCAATTTGATCAACCACTCCTTTAACTATAGAGTTTTTCGGATTTTTTGATAAGTATTCTTGGAATGGGTCAGATGATAGTTGTTTTAGTCCTAGTGATATTCTTTGTTTTTTTGCGTCTATTGAAATAATAACAGTCTCAATTTCATTAGATTTTTTGAATACCGAGAGATCAATATTATCTTCATTATCCCAAGAAACATCAGAGATATGAATCAGACCATCAATGCCCCCTTGGAGTTCCACAAATAATCCAAAGTCTGTTATTGATTTTATAGTCCCGGTTATATTGTCTCCCTCTTTATTAGTTTCTTCAAAATTTACCCAAGGGTTATCTAAACACTGTTTCATTCCTAGGGATACTCTTCTTTTTGCATTATCAATATCCAGAATCATAACTTCAATTTTCTCGCCAACATTAGCAATTTTATATGGATTAGGATTATTATTTGTCCAATCTATTTCTGATACGTGGACTAGCCCTTCAATTTGGTCCTCTATCTCTACAAACAAGCCATAATCAGTAATGTTAGAGATGCTGCAATTTACTTTCATTCCTATTTCATATTTTTCAATAATTTTGGACCAAGGGTCTTCTTGAAGTTGTTTAAGTCCTAGTGAAACTCTAAACTTTTCTTTATCAAGTGCTATTACCATAACTTTAAGATTATCTGCCAAAGAGACTATTTCTGATGGGTGTTTAATCTTTCTCCAAGAGATATCTGTAATATGTAATAGGCCATCTATACCTCCAAGATCTATAAAAGCACCATAATCAGTTAAATTCTTAACTACTCCATCTAATACATCACCTTCTTTTAGATTAGCTATCACATCACTCTTGCTTTCAATCGAGGTGCCTTGTAAAGCTGCTTTTCTTGAGAGTACAATGTTGTTAGTTTTTTTATCAGCTTTTACTACTTTAAAATCAGAAACTGATCCTTCTAAATATTGAGTGTCTCGCACAGGACGCACATCAACTAAAGAGCCAGGAAGAAAAGCATTTATTTGATCTACCAGAACAGTAAATCCTCCTTTTACTCTGTTTTGTATAAATCCTGAGATAATTTGATCATTTTCTTGTGCTTGGACTAAATTACTCCAAGTTTTTTCATTCTTTGCTTTTTGTCTTGAAAGTTTTGTTTTTCCATCTCCGTCTTCAATTTCCTCAATGACAACTTCAACTTTGTCACCTATTTCAATCTCTACATCGCCTGACTGGTTTTTAAATTGATTTAGGTTTACAAATGATTCAGATTTTAATCCAGCAGACAGGATAGCGTGGTCTGTTGTTATATCTAAAACGTCTGCTTCTATTAGTTGGCCTAGTTTTAGCTTCTTGCTGTATTGACTTGACTCAAAAATATTTTCAAAGGATTCACTCATATTTTAATTCTTTTTCCTATGTAACTCATAACTTCATTTTGCACATTACTAATTGATTTGTTATCTGTTTTTATAATTAATGCATTTTCTGGAGTTATTAGCGGAGATGCTTCTCTAACTGTATCTCTTTTGTCTCTTGCCTCTAACTCATCAATTAGTTGCGTGAGGCTAACATTAATTCCTTTTTCCTTCAACTGGTTATGCCTTCTTTCAGCTCTGGTTGCAGTGCTTGCAGTTAAGAATATTTTAATTATTGCATCCGGGAAAATTATACTGCCCATATCTCTCCCTTCAGCGACTAATCCTGGCTCTTTAGCAAATCCCCTTTGTATCCCAACAATAGACTTTCTGAGACTGCTTATTGAGGCTATTTTTGAAGCAGTTTTTGCAGTTTTCTCGTTGAATATATCTTTAGTAATAGTTTTATTTTCATAATTAATCTCAATATTCTTAGAATTTTTATTGAAGTTAAAAGTTATTGATTGAGTAATACTAATTAGCATTTCTTCATCAGTTAAATCAATTGATTTCAGGTCAGCAATATATCCAATACTTCGATAAAGCGCTCCACTGTTGAGATAGTTAAACCTAAGCGTATCAGCAAGATGTAATGCTAGAGTGCCCTTACCAACTCCACTAGGACCATCAATTGTGATTATTTCCATTTTATTTAGTATTCCCTAATATTCATTCCTATTAGGTTCATGATACTTTTAAATGTTGGAAATGAAGTATTAATATTTTTACAGTTTTCTACAATTATAGGTTTTTCACTGACACAAGAAGCAACTAACGCAGCCATAGCTATTCTATGATCACCGAATGAGTCAATGATTCCTCCAGTTATAGTTCCACCATCAATAGTTGCCCCATCATTAAATTCTTTAGTCTTAATTGAGAACGCATTTAATGTTTTAATCATTGAATTAATTCGATCTGATTCTTTGTATCTAAGTTCTTCAGCATTCCTAATAATTGTGGAGCCTTCAGCACATGCGCCTGCAAGAAAAACAAGTGGTAATTCATCTATTGCTGATGTTATTAGATGTTTTGGCACTTTAATGCCTTTAAGGTTTGATGATGTAATGATAATTGAGCCAATTTTTTCAGAAGATTTTGTTTGATTATTGATAACAGTTTTTATCTTGCCCCCCATTAACTTCATTATTTCTATAAAACCAGTTCTAGTGGGATTAAGTCCAACATTTTCAATTATAAGTTCGCTATCTTTTGAAATTAAGGTTGCCAATATTAAAAAGGCAGCTGAGGAAACATCCCCTGGTACTTGGATTTTTCCTGGGGATATTAGGCGTCCCTCTGTAATATGTATTTTATTATTTTCAGATATTATGGATGATGAAAAATCCCTTAACATAATCTCCGTATGATCTCTTGACTTGGTTTTAGTATTTATTATTGTTTTACCAGAACAAAAAAGACTGGCTAAAAGTATAGCTGATTTTATCTGTGCACTAGGTATCTCAAGATCATGTTTAATGCTTTTTAAATTATTAGTAGGAAATATATTAATTGGCGCTGTACCTGATGTAGTTTCTATGTTTGCACCCATTTTAATTAAAGGATCTGCTACACGATCCATGGGTCTCTCAACTAATGAACTGTCACCAGTTAATATACTTTCAAATTTCTGAGCAGCAAGAATACCCATGAATAATCTCATTGATGTTCCTGAATTACCAAAGTTTAATGTTTCTAATGGTTTTTTTAGTCCGTTCAGTCCTAGACCATCAACAGTAAGGGTTAAATTTTTCTTACTGATATTAGTGCCCAGTAAACGTGACACTTTAATTGTCCTGAGAACATCATCAGAGAAAAGACAGTTCTCTATATGTGTTTTACCTTCAGATAACATAGACAGAAGAATAGCTCTATGGGATATAGATTTATCACCTGGTACTTCTGCATACCCACTAATGGGACCATTATATTTAGCTATAAGAGATTTATCTTTGGTCATTATTTGTATAGTTAGGAGTTACTTGATATTGGGTATGAACCTAAGTTTTTGAATTGAATACCAAGTTGTTCTAATTCTGATAGAGCATTAATTAGTGATTGATCAGTAATATGGCCGTCGAGATCAATAAAGAACACATAACTCCATTTACCCATTTTTGAAGGCCTTGATTCAATTCTAGATAGGCTAACGTTGTGATTGGCAAAAGGCTCTAAAACCTTAAACAATGATCCTGAGTCTGATGTGTTTGAGGGGGAAACAATAATTGATGTTTTGTTAGTACTTGATTTATCAGAAACCTCTTGGCCAATTATGAGAAATCTTGTGCTGTTATCAGGAAAATCTTGAATATTATATTCAAGTACATTTAGTGAGTAATCTTTGGATAGTTTTTGTGAACCTATGCAAGCTTCATTGTTTGTTTTAATCATAGCGGCACCCTCAGAATTACTAATAACAGGAACTATTTTAATCTTTGGAAGGTTTGATTTAATCCAATTTTGACATTGTGCTAATGACTGGGAATGTGAATATAAAGTATTTATATTTTCTTTTGTTGAATTTTTTGACAACAGACATTGGTTTATTGGCAGATCTATTTCACCACTAATTAAAACGTTAGATTCCATTAAAAGATCATGTGAATTATTAACTGAACCTTCAATAGAATTCTCAATAGGTATTACTCCGTATGTTGATTCATTATTTTCAACTGCTTGGAAAACATCACCAATAGATTGCATTGGTATCGCAGTGATATTGTTTCTAAAATAATTAGATAGTGCGATCTCTGAAAATGATCCTTTAGGTCCTAAGTATGATACTTTCATAGCAATCAAGAAATTATATTTATCTTAATAACTCCATCGATTTGTTCGATTTGTTCTATTACTTTTTGAGATATTGATTTATCAAGATTTAGTATTGTGTAGCCGATATTTTTGAAGTTTTTATGGGACAGATCATTAATATTAATATTTTCTTTACCCAAGAGAGAAGTAAATTGTCCAACAATGTTTGGTTTATTAAGGTTAGTGATAGTTAATCGATACTTAGTATCCTTTACTAATGAGACATCAGGGAAATTTACAGAATTAATAATATCACCACTCTCTAAATAAGACTTGATGCTATTAGCAACCATAACGGCACAATTAGCTTCAGCCTCTTTTGTCGATGCTCCTAAATGTGGCAATAATAATACATCAGGATTCCCTATGAGACTGCCATTAGGGAAATCTGTCACATAGGTTTTTAATTTTTTATTTTCTAATGCTTCTATAACAGCATCGGTATTTACAATTTCCTCTCGTGATAAATTTATAATAGTTGAAGTATTTTTCATTAAATTAATTTGATTCTTGCTTATAAAATCTTTAGTTTCATTTTTATAAGGAATATGGATTGTTAATATATCCACTTTTTTTAATACTTCATTTAGATCATCGTATTTTTTTACTCCTGGAACTAGATTTATTGCATTGTTTACAGTAATCATTGGGTCAAATCCCAGAACTTTCATGCCTAAATCATAGCCTGCATTTGCAACTTTTACCCCTATTGATCCTAAACCAATGACTCCCAATGTTTTATTTGGTAATTCATAGCCGACATATTGTTTCTTTGCAGATTCAATATCGCTATTCAGATTCTCTGAGGTTTTCAAGTGATGAACATAATCTATTGCTCTATGTATATTTCTGGCTGTTATTAAGATGGCTGCTAATGCTAATTCTTTAACTGCATTTGCATTAGCACCAGGGGCGTTAAATACTGGAATGGCAAGCTCAGATAGTTTATCAATAGGTATATTATTTACACCAGACCCTGCTCTACCAATTGCTTTAACGGATTCAGGTATATCCATTTCATGCATATTAAATGATCTCAGCAGGATAGCATCAGGTGCTGTGACTTCATCACCTAAGTGATAATCACCATTCTGAAAAACACTTAATCCCTCAGAAGCTATATTGTTCAGTTTAAGAATTTTATACATGCTTAGTTCTATTGTTTATTTTCAAAGTCTTTCATAAACGTTATTAACATCTCAACGCCTTCGACAGGCATCGCATTGTACACACTCGCACGCATTCCACCAACAGTTCTGTGGCCTTTAAGATTGTATAATCCAAACTTTTCTGCTTGAGAAAGAAATATAGGATCCAAAGTATTATCTTTCAAAATGAACGGGATATTAACCCATGATCTGTATTTTTTTGATACTGGGTTTTTGTAAAGATCAGAATTATCAATATATTCATAAAGAAGTTGAGACTTTTTTTGATTTATTTGAGCCATAACTTCAAGACCACCTTGTTCTTCAATCCAATCAAATACAAGCCCCGCTGCATACCATGAAAAGACTGGTGAAGTATTGAGCATTGATTTGTCTTTTGCATGGTCCTCATATCTCATAATAGGGTTTAAATGCTCAGTTTTTTGTTTCATTAATTCTTTTTTTATAATAACTATTGTTAAGCCTGCTATCCCAAGATTTTTTTGGGCACCAGCAAATATTAAATCAAAGTCATTAACTTCTATAGGTCTTGTGCATAATGTTGAAGACATATCGCAAACTAATGGTGTTTCAACTTTAATGGAGTTATGTATCTCAACACCATGAACTGTTTCATTAGCACAGTAGTAAAAGTAATCTGAATCTGAATTAATATTCCAAGTATCTTGGTCGTCTAGATCAATATAATTATTCTCTGATGAATCAGAAACAATATTTACTTCAATCTGTTGTTGAGCGTAGCTTGCTGCTTTTTTAGACCACCCTCCTGTAATTAAATAATCCACAGGCCCATTTCTAGAGAGGTTTTGAGGAATCATTGTAAATTGGTGAGTCGCACCTCCTTGAAGAAACAAAACCTCATATTCATTGCTGATATTTAAGAGTCTTCTGAATGTTGATTCTGATTCAGATGCAAAATCTTTAAATGCTTTGCTTCTATGACTAACTTCAAGGATCGACATTCCTTGATTGAAATCATTGATTGCTAATTTTAAATGATCAATTACAGAGTTGGGTAGAGTTGCTGGCCCAGCTGAGAAGTTATAAATATTTTCTGACATTTATTGCTCCTCATCATCATCATCATTAATGATTCTTTCCATTCCCAAGAGCTTATCATCATTAGAGAGTCTTATCAGTTTGACTCCTTGGGTGTTTCTACCAATGACTGAAATAGAATTTATCTTTGTTCTAATTAAATTTCCAGAAGAGCTAATAAACATAAGTTCATCATTTTCATTTACTTGATTAGCCCCAATTACTTTACCGTTTCTTTCTGATGTTTGAATAGCTATTACGCCTTTACCACCTCTTCTTTGGATAGAAAACTCTTCGGTTTTTGTTTGTTTTCCAAAGCCATTTTCAGTAGCCGTTATTATATTGCCTTCATCTATTACTAGTAATGAGATTACTTTTTGATTCTTATCAAGCCTCATTCCGCGAACACCTTGAGAAACTCTCCCCATTGGTCTCGCATCTTTTTCGTGGAAGCGAATTGACTTACCAGAGTCTGCAAATAGCATGATTTGTTTTTTTCCATCAGTAATTTCAACATTCACTACACGATCATTATCTTTTAATTTTATGGCTTTAATTCCACTCTTAATCGGTCTTGAATATGCTGAAAGTTTAGTCTTTTTAACGCCGCCACGTTCTGTAGCCATAAAAACATATTGAGATTCATTAAATTCTTTTACAGGCAGAACTGCTTGAATTCTTTCATCTTTATCCAATGGTAATAGATTTACAATTGGTCTCCCTTTTGCATTTCTCCCACCTCTCGGCAATCGATAAACTTTTATCCAGTAGACCTTACCGTAGCTTGAGAAACAGAGTAATGTGTCATGAGTATTAGCAATAAATAATTTACGAATAAAGTCCTCATCTTTAAAAGAAGTAGCTCTTTTACCCGTTCCTCCTCTATGTTGAGCTTGATATACATCTAGTTGTTGGGTCTTTGCATAACCTTCTCTTGATAATGTCACAATAAGATCTTCTTCAGGTATTAAATCTTCATCAGTTAAGTCTGAATAGAACTCAACTATTTCAGTTTTTCTTTCGTCACCAAATTTTTCTTGTGACTCTACTAACTCATTCTTAAGTAGGCGATTCAGGGTATCTGGATCTGATAGGATTTTTGTAAATGATTTAATATTTTCAAGCAGTTCAGTGTATTCTTTAAAAATATTATCTTGTTCTAATCCAGTTAAGCGATTTAGTTTTAAATCCAAGATAGCTTTTGCTTGTTCAGATGAAAGACGATATCCACTTTTCTCTATACCAAACTTTTCAACATCAAGAAGTTGCTTGGGTGTGGTAGAAACATTACCTGCTTGTTTGAGCATTTGTTTAATTTTTCCTACCTTCCATAATTTTGAAGTTAATGCCTTTTGAGCGTCAGAGGGAGTTTTTGATTTTTTTATGAGTGCTATCATGGCATCAATGTTATTTAAGGCAATAGTTTGGCCTTCAAGTATGTGAGCACGATTAATTGATCTGTTGAGATCATATATTGTTCTCTTCGTTACTATATCTCTTCTATGAGAGATGAATGCATCAAGGATTTCCTTTAAGTTCATTAATTTTGGTTGACCATTTGATAAAGCAACCATGTTTATTGAAAATATGCTTTCTAGAAGTGTTTGTTTGTATAGATTATTAAGTAGAACATCTGCCACATGACCTCTTTTAAGTTCTATGGCAATTCTCATTCCATCTTTATCAGATTCATCTCTGATTTCTGAAATACCTTCAATCTTTTTATCTCTAACAAGTTCAGCTATTTTTTCTATCAACTTTGCTTTATTAACCTGGAAAGGTAGCTCAGTAACGATTATAGATTCTCTTTCGGTGTTATTAATTTTTTCAATTGATGTTTTAGCTCTAAGGATGACTCTTCCTTTTCCAGTTTCATATGCGCTTTTAATGCCATCTATACCATGAATCGTCGCTGCAGTAGGAAAATCTGGTGCAGGAATAGTTTTTATTAACTCATCAATTGAGCAGTTTGGATTTTCAAGTAAAAGTAGACAACCATCTATAACTTCTTTGAGATTATGTGGCGGTATATTTGTCGCCATACCAACAGCAATACCTGCAGATCCATTAATTAATAGATTAGGTATTCTTGTTGGGAGGACGCTAGGTTCGCTCTCTGATTCATCATAATTTGGAGTAAAATCAACTGTTTCCTTGTCAATATCAGCCAGTAGCTCCTGAGTAATTTTTTGCATTCTTATTTCTGTATAACGCATAGCAGCTGCTCTATCACCGTCTACAGAGCCAAAATTACCTTGCCCATCAACGAGCGTGTATCTAAGTGAGAAATCTTGAGCCATTCGAACGATGGTTTCATAAACAGCACTATCGCCATGTGGATGATATTTACCTATTACATCACCCACTATTCTGGCTGACTTTTTATATGGTTTAGTGTGATCGTTGCCTAGGACTTTCATGGCATACAATACTCTTCTATGGACCGGTTTAAGACCATCTCTGACATCAGGTAGTGCTCGTCCCACGATAACGCTCATGGCGTAATCCAAATAGGATTTTCTCATTTCATCTTCGAGATTAATTTGTGAGATTCTGTCGCTCATCAACTATATTTGATTTGTCATAAAAAAGTGTTTATTTTTCGAATATTCTTTATTTGGGAATAGATGATTAATACAGGATATAATTTTAACATATTATTAAATATTTTAAGAAGAAATCAGTCATATAATTTAATTAAATCATGAACTTAATGAAAGACAATATCAGTGAAGAAGAGGTAAGGAAATTTAATAAACTCGCTCAAGAGTGGTGGAACCCTGACGGGAGTTTTGCAGCACTTCATACGCTTAATCCTTTACGCTTTAATTACATAAAGAATTGGGCAGAAATAGACAATAAAAAATGTCTAGATATCGGTTGTGGGGGCGGAATATTAACTGAGTCATTGTCAAAATATGCAGACCATGTTGATGGTCTGGATATGGCAGATAAAGCAATCTCAGTTGCAAAAAATCATCAAGAGCTTATGGGCATAAAAAATATTACTTATCACAATAGTAATTTAGAAAAATTTGTGGAAATAAATCACGAACAATATGATGTTTTAACCTGTATGGAAATGTTGGAACATGTGCCCTCACCCGAACAAATTATAGAATCATGTTCAAAAGCACTAACAGGTGGAGGCCACTTATTCATTTCTACAATTAATCGAAATATTAAATCATATCTAATGGCTATTGTTGGAGCAGAATATATTTTAAAGCTCCTTCCTCAAGGTACACATGAATTTGACTCCTTTTTAAAGCCTTCAGAAATAGAGCAATGGTCTAGAAAATCTGGTCTCAATTTAGTTGATCTAACCGGTGTTATGTATAACCCAATAACTAAAACCTTCAAATTGACAGATGATGTTTCAGTTAATTACATGATGCACTTTAGGAAAGAATGATTATTGATGAGTAAACAGATACTAGTATTATTCGATTTAGATGGAACATTAATTGATACGGCTCCTGAAATGCATATGGCATTAAATTCACTATTGGTTGAGCAAGGACACAAAACAGTAAGTCTTGAGCATGTTCGTCCTCATGTTTCAAATGGAGTATTAGGAATATTCTCTGCAGTTTTTGATGATGATCCTGTCCTAGAAGGGAGACGATACAACCGTTATTTACAATTGTATGAAGATGTGGTCGGCGATCATGCATCTTTATTCGACGATATGGATATTGTTTTAAATTCAATAGAAAAAAAGAATCATCTTTGGGGTATTGTTACAAATAAATCAAAAAGATTTACAGAGCCACTTCTAAGACAATTGGATCTTTCTGACAGATTAAGTTGTCTAATTTGTCGTGACGATGTTAATAATATTAAGCCAGATCCTGAACCGTTAAATCTTGCGTTATCAAAGCTACAATTTAATGATTTAGACTGCTGCTACTATATTGGTGATTCTAGAAAAGATATTCAATCAGCAAGATCAGCAGGAATAAGATCTATCGCTTGTAGTTATGGTTATAGGGTAGACAGTGACAACCCTTTATCTTGGGGTGCTGAATATTGTATAAACAAACCAAATGAAATTATGAAAATAATTAAATGTTGAAAGATAAGACAATTTTAGTCACTGGAGCTGGGGATGGTATTGGAAAGGCAGCTGCACTTAAATATGCTTCCTTGGGAGCAAATTTAATACTTTTGGGTCGAACACTCTCAAACCTAGAAAAATCATATGATGAAATTTTAAGTAATGGGTTTCAAGCACCTATGATTTCATTAATGGATTTTTCAAAAGCTGATGCAAATGATTATCAAGACTTAATTGATAATCTAATGGATAAATATGGTTGTTTAGATGGCCTATTACTCAACGCAGGAATTCTGGGTGATAGATCGCCGATCAGTCAATATGATGTCTCTACATGGGTCACTACACTGCATGTTAACCTCACAGCTCAATTTATACTCACTCAGACACTTCTGCCTGCTTTATATAAATCAAAGAATGCATCAGTTATTTTTACATCAAGTGGTGTTGGTAAAGTTGGAAAAGCTTTTTGGGGTGCTTACTCTGTTTCAAAATTTGGCACTGAAGCTCTTTGTCAAATATTGAGTGCTGAACATCATAATGAACCCAGCATACGATTTAACTGCATCAATCCTGGGCCAGTTCAGACAAAGATGAGAAAATTAGCTTATCCATTAGAAGATGAAAAGTTACTGTTGAAGCCAGATGATATCCTGGAGAAGTATATTTGGTTGATGTCAGATGATAGTGTCGATATTGATGGTCAGAGTATCGATTGTCAGAAATCCTAATTTAAAACTGTTTCTGAGGGACCTTCTTTTTGAGTCAATGTGTTTGACTGATTATCAAGATCTAAATCTAAGTTTTTTGGTTCTTTTATGTCTGGGAGATCTGGTAGTTCTTCGAGTTTTTCTAGACCAAAATAATTAAGGAAATCAGCAGTAGTTGAAAACATAGCAGGTTTTCCTGGAACATCTCTATAACCTATAATTTTAATCCAATTTCTGTCAGTCAGTGTTCTCATAATGCTTGAGCTGACTGATACGCCACGGATAGCCTCAATATCTCCTCTTGTTACAGGTTGCTTATAAGCAATAATGGATAGTGTTTCCATTAAGGCCCTGGAGTATTTTGGAGTTCTTTCTGCAAAAATAATATTCAGATAATCATTTATAGTTTTTTTAGCTTGAATACGATAACCGCTTGCTACTCTGGAGACTTCGATCTCTTTTTCTAAATAATCATTTTCTAATGAGTTGATTGAATCTAATACATCAGCTTTTGTTATTTGATGTTTATTACTGATTATTTTAAAAAGCTTCTCTGTTGACAGCGGTTCATCTGATGAGAGCAAAAGAGCCTCAATAGTGTGTTTTAGATTAAAGTCATTCATTATTGTTTTTCAACTAAGGTTTTGACATGTATTGTACCAAATTCTTTTGCTTGAACTATTTCAATCAAGAGTTCTTTCATCAGTTCTAAGATTGCAAGAAATGTAACCACTAAACCCATCTTTTCTTCTTCTAAATCAAATAGTTCTTCGAAGCGAACAAAATCCTTATCTTGTATGGTTTCAAGTATCGTAGCCATCCGTTCTTTTACAGATAGTGGTTCCCTCATGAAGTGTAGGGTTGAGAACATTTCAGCTTTTTTTAGAACTTCTTTGAATGACATCACTAAATCCATTAGTTGTATATCTGGTAGGACAATGGGTTGGTTAAATTGATCTGTATCAATCGCTGAAAGAAAAACATCTCTATCAACCCTATCGAGTTGATTCATTTTTTCTGAGACAGTCCTATATCTTTCATATTCAAGTAATCGTCTTATTAATTCAGCTCTTGGGTCTTCTTCTTCCTCTATATCTTCAAATATTGGTAAGAGCATTCTAGATTTAATTTCGGCTAACATTGCTGCCATTAGTAAGTATTCCCCTGCCAACTCTAATTCTAATTCTTTCATAAGGTTAATATAATCTACGTATTGTTCAGTTATGTCAGCTATCGGGATATCTAGGATATTTAAGTTTTGCTTTCTTATTAAATAAAGCAATAAATCAAGAGGCCCTTCAAAGGTATCAAGAAAAACTTGAAGAGCTATTGGAGGAATATATAGATCTTTAGGTAGCTCTGTAACTTGTTCACCATCAACAATGGCAAAAGGCATTTCACTCTGAATAGGATTATTATGATCTTTTTCTTGCATTATTTTTTAAACTTATAAATTCATTTTTAACTAATTTGCTTTTAACAACATTAATCTAACCTTTATTTTCTGTAATGGAATCATAGGATACATTCCCTTCAAGAGTCTGATTTAGAGCAGTGACATCTTGCTTCATTTCATCGTATCGTCGTTTATCATCAATTTGATATTCAGACACAAAATAAAATGTAAAGCCTTGTATGTTTTGATCATCAATAAAGTAGCCCGGCTCATATAGATTGGCCACAAAATATGACACGCTGTCGTTCATGTATTTTTCAAATATTCCTTTTTTATTGAGTATTATTGAGTATGTTTTGAAAATATTTATAGATTTTTTTAAAGTTATTGGGTGACTCTTTATCGACAGTCTAATGCTTAGCACTTCATTATTTTCAGCTTTATCATTAATAATAAATTTTTCATTTATGCTTAATTGATTATCTGATTTGTTTCGTTTTCTCTTCTCATAGATCAACAAGGTAATTAGCAAAATAAAGATTATGCTTAAAAGTATCCATGAGTTCTCCATTTCTAATCGTTTTGTTCTTCAGTCATTGCTACTGCTTCATCTATGTCTACCGAAACTAACCTAGAAACACCAGGTTCGCTCATAGTAACACCCACAAGTTGTTTCGTGAGCTCCATAGTTGTTTTATTATGCGTTATTACAACAAATTGGACAGTACTACTCATTTCTTTAACGATCTCACAAAAACGAGCTACATTTGTATCATCTAATGGGGCGTCAACCTCATCAAGTAAGCAAAAAGGAGCTGGGTTAAGTTCAAAAATTGAGAACAATAAGGCAACTGCCGTTAAAGCTTTTTCACCACCTGAAAGTAAATGAATGTTACTGTTTCTCTTACCAGGGGGTCTAGCCATGACAAAAACACCACCCTCTAATGCGTCATTATTTTCGAGTTCTAAATATGCTTTTCCTCCATCAAATAGTCTAGGGAAATGTTTTTGTAAACCCTCATTAACTTTTATAAAGGTGTCATTAAATCTAGATCTTGATTCATCATCTATTTTTTTAATCGCACCATTTAGAGTATCTAGAGCACGATTTAGATCTTCAAATTGTGATTCAAGTTTTTCCATTCGTTCATTTTCTTGTTCAAATTCAGCAGAAGCTGCAAGGTTAATTGGACCTAACCGATCAATTGATCTCAATATTTTTTCAAGTTCATCATTTAAATTCTTTTGGTCTATTTCTTTATTCTTTAAAGATTCATCAAGTGATTTGAAGTCTTGACCTTGATTTACTAGTTGCTCATTAAGAGACTCTTTTCTGACTTCATATTCTTTTTGATTGAGTTTGAATTGTTGAAGATCTTCCCTTGCTTGATTGACAAGACTGTTGATATTTGTGCGATCAATTTCATAATTTCTTAAAACTGACTGACTTTCCTCTAACTCCTTTCTGGAAGTATCTAGTTCTTTTTCTGATGCAAGACTAGTGTTAAGAAGTGATTCTAATTTAACCCTCGTATCATCATCTGTTGTCTTATTAGTATTCTCAGATGAGGTAATTTCTAGAGATCTACTTTTAAGTTGTGTTATTTGAGCTTCTAATCGATGAATGGCTGTTCTTAGTGCGAGCTCAGACGATTTTAGTGATTCTACTTTAAGTCCTTGATTTTGAACTTTATGATTGAGACTACTAGTTTTCTGTGAAAGGGTATTTTTTTGATTAGAGAGTTGATTTTTATGTTGTTCTGATTTTTGTTTCTTTGCTGTTAAGTCTTCGAAAGTAATTTTACTTTTATTAAGTAACTCTTTTGATTTTGATAAATCTTTTTCGTTTTCAATGATTTCACGTTCTGTACTTTCTAATTCAACAGTGAGAGCCACTAACTGATTTTCGAAAGACGAAAATTCTTGATCTATTGATTCAATGATTTCTTTAGATAATGAGGATATACCTTGATTTAGTTTATTTCTTAGTGATGCAAATGAGCTTTCTAAATTATGAAGATTATCTATGATATTTTTTTGTTGTTCTTGATTAGAGAGTTGCTTTTGTAATAAATTAACTTTTACTGATTCTTTTTCACACACAGTGTTGATTTCATTTAATTCATTTTTGAGGATTTCATTATCAATATTAGTTTTTTCTAATAGTTCACTAATTTCTTCAAGCTGATTATTAAGGTTTAGTAATTCTGATTTATCTTGATTAAATGATTGAGACATTGTTTCAAGTTCTTGTGTTTTTGACTTTATTTCAGTTATGTCTGTTTCATATTCTAACTTTAATCGTTTTAATTCAGATTTTATTTCTTGAGCGGTAACAGACTTTTGAGATTCTAATTCTTTTTCATATTCTATTGATTGTTCTAGCCTTGCTATGTCTGCTTGAATCTGAAAATGATCTTTTTGCTTTGAATTAAATACCTCATTGGTTTCATTGTTTTTAATTCGCAGTTCTTCGATATCTGCTTCAATTTTTCTTAGTACTGTTAGTTGACTATCATAATCTTCTTGGTATTTAGACGAGTCAGATTTGTTAGTTTCAATGTTTTTATCAATTTCCAATATCTTTATATAAATAATTTCGCCACCAATCTCTTTTTCTCTTAACTTAAGTTTTTTATATCTTTCAGCATCATTGGATTGTTTCTTTAGTCTTTTTATCTGTTTTTCAATTTCTTCCTTTAGATCGTTAAGACGATTTAGGTTCTCACGAGTGTTCTTGATTCTTGATTCTGTTTCTTTACGTTTTTGTTTGTATTTAGAAATCCCAGACGCTTCTTCTATAAACACTCTCATTTCATCAGGCTTAGCTTCAATTAATCCTGAGATCATAGCTTGTTGAACAATTGCGTAACTTCTGGGACCAAGACCGGTCCCTAAAAAAATATTTGTAATATCTTTTCTTCTGCATTTCGTGCCATTAAGAAAGTATTCTGATTGGCCGTCTCTTGAGAGAACTCTTCTAGTTGAGATTTCATTATATTGTGATAATTCGCCACCTATTTTTTTATCAGAATTATCAAAATAAAGTTCTATCGATGCATTACTCACGGGTTTACGTGTAGACGAACCATTAAATATAACGTCTGACATCGACTCACCACGAAGGTATTTTGCAGAGGATTCCCCCAAAACCCAACGAACAGCATCAATCACATTAGATTTGCCACAGCCATTTGGACCGACTATGCCAACTAGATTTGAAGGTAGGGTTAGCGTTGTTGGTTCAACAAATGTTTTAAAACCAGAAAGTTTAATTTTACTTAGTCGCATAAAAAACTATAAAATTAGTTAGTTCATTTTAAATTAAATAGAATATATATACATTATTTATTCAACTACTAAGGTAAATATATGAGCTTAGAAATTACTTCTAGCGATTTAGATGGGTTTGAAAATCCAAATATAGAATCAGATTATATTATTAAAATTAAAATTCCTGAGTTTACTTGTTTGTGCCCTAAAACAGGTCAACCTGATTTTGCAACAATCTATATTAAGTATGTTCCAGATTTAAGTTGCATAGAACTTAAATCTCTAAAACTATATATAACAAAGTATAGAAATGTAGGGGCATTTCATGAAGCGGTTACTGATCAAATGTTTAATCATTTGAAAGATGCTTTTTCTCCAAGATACTTAAATGTGCGTTCTAAATTTAACGTGAGAGGTGGTATTTACACAGAAGTTGAATTCCAACATAAAAATAAAAATTGGAAACCTAAAATAGATCTATAAAAAGATTTTTCAAAAAAACTTCACAAATTAAAAATCAAAAGTATAATCTGCTTTTTTCAATATAGATTTATGCAATGACAAAAAAGAAAATTAATATAAATAACAATTCACTCATTGAGCAATTTGGCATGAAGCCATATAAGTTGAGAGTTAAAGAAAAATATATGTCTAAAAGACAATTGAATCATTTCAAAAAAATTCTTAACTCATGGAAAGAGCAATTAGAACAAGAAGCTGAAAAAACTGTCAATCATATGCAAAAAGACAGCAACAGTCTTGCTGATCCAAATGATAGGGCTACCCAAGAATCTGAGTTTGGACTTGAACTAAGAACTAGAGATCGCGAAAGAAAACTTATAAGAAAAATACAGAGTTCTCTAATTAAGATTGATGACGGAACTTTTGGTTATTGTGAAGAAACAGGTGAAGAAATAGGTTTACAACGACTTGAGGCCAGACCTGTTGCCAGCCTTACGCTAGAAGCACAAGAAAGACGAGAAATTACAGAAAAACAGTATACGGATAGTCGCTAGATTATTTAGCGTCATTATCAATGCGTTTCATTGATAGCCTTATTCTTCTTTGTTTGTCTATTTCTATTACTTTGACCTTAATTACCTGGCCTTCTGTCAAGACATCATTTACAGATTCAACTCTTTCTTGAGAAATCTCAGAAATATGAACAAGACCGTCTTTGCCAGGAAGGATAGTAACAAATGCACCAAAGTCCATAATTTTAGAAACTCGACCTTCATAGATCGTATCAACTTCAACATCAGCGGTTAAGAGTTCAATTTTCTCTTTAGCCATTTGACCAGACGATTGATCAACTGAAGCTATTGTTACTAGACCATCATCATTGATATCAATCTGAGCGCCAGTGACTTCAGTTAAGGATCTAATCGTAGCGCCACCTTTGCCAATAACATCTCTAATTTTATCTTTTGCTACAGTAATTGTAATTATTGAGGGTGCGTATGGAGAGTAGTCTGTGGAAGGTTCTTTTATTGCCTCATTCATAATGCTTAAAATATGTAATTTGGCACTTTTAGCTTGTTCTAAAGCATCCTTCATTATTGATTTAGTGATGCCATCAATTTTTATGTCCATTTGAAGCGCAGTTATACCTTCTGTGGTTCCTGCTACTTTAAAGTCCATATCGCCTAAATGATCCTCATCTCCTA
>CAYQEV010000007.1:0-23593 GCA_964416745.1 uncultured Woeseia sp. | reverse complement strand
TCTGTGGTTCCTGCTACTTTAAAGTCCATATCGCCTAAATGATCCTCATCTCCTAGAATATCTGTTAGAACTTTGTAATTATCACCATCTTTAACTAAGCCCATGGCAATTCCTGCGACATGAGTCTTAATAGGAACACCTGCTTGCATTAAGGATAAACTTGAGCCACACACAGTAGCCATAGAGCTGGATCCATTAGATTCAGTTATCTCTGACACTAAGCGAATGGTATATGGAAATGTTGTCATATCTGGAAGTACTGCTTCTAAAGCTCTTCTGGCTAGCTTTCCATGACCTATTTCTCTTCTTTTTGGCGATCCTATAAAACCAGTTTCTCCAACAGAATATGGTGGAAAATTATAATGAAGCATAAATTTATCTTTATATTCACCTTCAAGTGCATCGATAATTTGTGAAAATCTTTCTGTACCGAGTGTTGTCGCTACTAGTGCTTGTGTTTCCCCACGAGTAAATAGAGCTGAACCATGGGTTCTTTCTAAAAGATTTAGGTCTACGGTTATGTCTCTAACAGTTTCTGTGTCTCTACCATCAATCCTTGGTTCACCACTAAGGATTCTAGATCTTACAATGTTTTTTTCAATTTTTTTAAGTTCACTATTTATGTCAGATGATTCATATTCTTCAGACTCTTCAAGGATTTTTTCTTCGATGTCAGATTTAATTTGATCGAGTTCATTTTGTCTAGAAACTTTGTCGGCAATTTGATAAGCATCATTTATTTTATCTGATGCCATTCCTTCAATTTTATTTTTAAGGGTTTCATCTTTTTCTATTTCATTGATTGCCCATTTATCTTTACCAGCCTCAGTAACTAACTCTTCTATGCCATTGATAATATTTTTTATTTCATCATGTCCAGCCATTACTGCTTCTAACATAATTTCTTCCGATAATATTTCAGCTTCAGATTCAACCATTAGAATGGCATCTTTAGTTCCAGCAACAATGAGATCAAGTTTTGAATTCTCCATGTTGCTAACTGAGGGGTTAATAACGTATTTATTATCTATATAGCCGACTCTTATGCCCCCAATAGGACCATTAAAGGGTATATCTGATATTGATAATGCTGCAGATGCCCCAATCATTGATAGGATATCAGTCTGAACCTCAGGGTTGAGACTAACTACAGTAATAATTACCTGTACTTCATTTAAAAAACCATCAGGAAATGATGGCCTTAAGGGTCTATCAATTAATCTTGAAATTAATGTTTCTTTTTCTGAAGGCCTACCTTCTCGTTTAAAAAATCCACCAGGTATTTTACCTGCAGCATAAGTTTTTTCTTGGTAGTTAACTGAAAGAGGAAACCAACTTTGATTCGGTGACGCATCTTTTTTTGCAGCAACAGTTGCTAAGATTGATGTTCCCTCACATGAGACAAAAACTGACCCGTTTGCTTGTCTTGCTATTTTTCCTGTTTCAATGGTAATTTTTTGATCATTGATAATGATCTCTTTTGATATTTGATTCACTATTTTTCCTTTCTATTAAGAGCCCTATTGCTCTATTAGAAATATTTACTTTCTCAATCCTAAGTCTGAAATTAGTTGTTTGTATGTTGAAAAATTCTTACTTTTTAGATAATCCAGAAGTTTTCTTCTTTTATTAACCATCATCAAAAGACCTCTTCTTGAATGATTGTCTTTCTTATGTGATTTAAAATGGTTTGATAAAGAATCAATTTTCTCAGATAGGAGTGCAACCTGAACGTTTGCAGATCCTGTGTCATCATTTGAAGTTTTATATTTCTCAATAACTTCTTTCTTTTTCTCGGTTGTTAAAGTCATTACTTCCGTTTATTGTTATTTTCAAGTCGCTATTCTACATAGATTAATCATTACAACAACAAGAGAATACATTAATTAATTTTAAAAACATTCTTAGGTTTAATTTCATTGTCATTATTTACTTCAGCAAGACCAATGAAATAATTATTTTCATCATAAATTCTATGTATTAGATGTTGATGTTCATTACTAAGCTTGTATAAAAGCTTTTGACCAAAGCTAAAGCGTTCGGATTCAGCTTGGCTTAATCTTATTGTTGGTAGATGACTCAGGCCATAATCGAGTGGTTTTAAATAATTAAGTAATTCATTTTGAGACTTACAATCTTTTAGTTGATCCCAAGTCTTCATATTTATATTATCAAAACCTTCAATTGATAGTCTTCTTAGGTCTTTGACAGTAGCAAATGTATTCATTTTTTTTGCGATATCTTCGATGAGGGTTCTGATATAGGTTCCCTTACTACAATGGACATCTATATTAATTAAATTATAGGAATATGAATTCAAAGAAATTTCTTTTATAAAAACTTTTCTAGGGGCTCTTTTAATAGTTTGACCCTTAAAAGCGTATTTATACAAAGGCATTCCTTTGTGTTTGATGGCTGAGTGCATTGGAGGAATTTGGTTTAATTCACCTATAAAGGATTGAAGAACTGTGTTTATTTCATTTGAAGCTTTTGGAAGAGCAAAGTTTTGTGTATCAATGATTTTGCCGTCTATATCTCCAGTGTCTGTCTTGATACCAAATTGTCCAGTGACACGATAAGTTTTTGAAGAGTTGGTCAAATAGGTTGCAGTTTTTGTTGCTTGACCAAAACAAATAGGCAATAAACCAGTTGCAAGAGGATCTAATGTTCCACAATGCCCTGCTTTAGATGCATTAAATAACTTTTTGATTTTCTGTAGAATCTTATTTGAAGAAATGTTTGTTGGTTTATCTAATAAAAGAA
This sequence comes from uncultured Woeseia sp., assembly GCA_964416745.1. GTDB lineage: Bacteria > Pseudomonadota > Gammaproteobacteria > Steroidobacterales > UBA11654 > CACPJA01. The sequence goes on along the minus strand of CAYQEV010000007.1, from coordinate 20,830 downwards.
TTCCACTAATGTTATTTACTGTTTTTGTCATCCTTTACGACTTTATCTATAAGCAAATTGATCTTATTAGCATATTCTTCATGGTTATCTATGATGAATAACAAATTTGGTACTTTTTTAATTGATAGTGATTTACTGATTTCAGTTTTAAAGAATCCAGAAGCCTTTGTTAGCAATTTTTCAAGTGTTTCAAAAGATTCATCTGTATGTAAAGTTGAGCAAAAAATTTTAGCGAAACTTAAATCTCTACTTAAACGTATTTCATCGATACTAATACGTTGAAGCCTCTTATCTTTAATTTTATGGAGAATAACTTGACTAATTATTCTTTGTATTTTGGTTTCTAATCTATTGGTTGTTGAATATTCATTAGCCATCTAACTATTTACTTTCAACAATTCTGTAACATTCAATCTGATCATCAACTTTTATGTCATTATAGTTTTTTACACCGATTCCACATTCTGTTCCTGATTTAACTTCTTTAACATCATCTTTAAATCGTCTTAGTGATTCTAATTCACCTTCATAGATTACAGTATTATCTCTTAGTACTCTGATTGGGTTTGATCTTATGACAGCCCCTTCAATAACTAAGCAACCTGCTATTTTACCTAATGATGGTGAGTCAAAAATATCTTTAACTTCAGCTAAGCCACAAATTTCTTCTTTCATGACTGGCGACGTCATACCACTTATCATATTAGTTATATCTTCAATAGTTTCATAAATAACACTGTAGTATTTAATGTCTATGGAGGTTTCTTTAATTATTTTCCTTGCTGTATTATCGGCCCTTACATTGAAGCCAATAATGAAGGCATTTGAAGCTTCAGCTAGATTGATATCTGATTCAGTAATACCTCCAACAGAGTTTGAAACAATATCTATCTCCACTTCATCTGTGGCAAGCTTCATTAATGAGTCTTTTATTGCTTCAGAGCTACCTTGAACATCAGCTTTAATCATTAATGAGATTACTTTTTTATCACTTGATCCATTATTCTCCATGAATGTTTTCATCCTGAGAGCTTGCTTATCATTTAAGACATTTTGTTTTCTATTGTCTTTTCTGATCTCTATAATTTCTTTAGCTTGACGTTCAGATTCTACTACTCTCATTTCTTCGCCAGTATTTGGTGCTGATGATAATCCATATAGACGCACAGGCATGGATGGTGTGGCATTACTGAGTTGTTCGCCTGTTTCATTGAGTAATAATCTAGCTCGCCCAAATTCTTCTCCAACAAGCACTAGATCACCTTTATTGAGTTTACCCTCTTTTATTAGAACGGTCGCAACGGCTCCCTTACCACTTTCAATTCCAGACTCTATTACGGAACCTATTGGTCTTCCTTCATTGGGTGCTTTTAAATCAAGGACTTCAGCTTGAAGTAGGATTGTTTCAAGTAGTTCATTAACCCCCTCTCCAGTTTGTGCAGATAAATTAACGAATAGATATTCTCCACCTAACTCTTCAGGTAATATTTCTTCTATCATTAATTCATTTCTGACTTTTTCAATGTCTGCTTCAGGTTTATCAATTTTATTGATAGCGACAATAATTGGAACATTAGCCATCTTTGCATGTTCTATAGCTTCTTTTGTCTGTGGTTTTACTCCATCATCTGCTGCAACAACAAGAATGACGATATCAGTGATATGAGCGCCTCTGGATCTCATCTGAGAAAAAGCAGCATGCCCAGGTGTATCAAGAAATGTTATTTGTTTTCCTTCACTATCAATTCTATATGCGCCTATGTGTTGAGTTATTCCCCCCGCTTCATTATCTGTAACTTTAGATTTTCTAATATAATCTAATAAAGAAGTTTTTCCATGGTCTACATGACCCATAATTGTTACAACTGGCGGCCTAGTAATTGCCTCATTATCATTGATTTGTTCATTGAAGATTGAGTCTTCCACAGAACTCTCATCCATTGGTGTGGCATTATGACCTAACTCCTCGATAATTAAGATCGCAGTGTCTTGGTCAATATGATCATTACCCGTAACCATGATGCCTTGCTTAATCAGCAGCGATAATACTTCATTAACTTTTATGGCAAGACTTTGAGCAATTTCTTGTGCTGAAATTGACGACGGTACCATGACATCCTTAATAACTGGTGTTGTTGGTTTTTCGAATGAATGGGATTGATCTAGTGATGCTGGATTAACTGATCGTCTGATTTGTCTTTTTTTCTTTCGTTTAAATTTACCCTTAACATGAAGTTCTTCCATCTTAAATGGGTCATCTTTTTTTGAAGATCTAGATTTCTTTTTTTTCTTTTTTGAAGTTTTTGGAGGCTGATCTTGGATACTGAGATCTATTATAGGGTCTGCTTTAGTCTCCACTTTTTCTTGTGTTGATTCGACAGCTTCATTTGGTATATTTTCTTGTACTTCTTTAGTTATTTTTTCTTTTAATTGTTCTTCTTCTTTTTGTTGTTTTAAATCATCAGCTCTTGCTTCTTCCATTAGTGATTCTTTACTTAAATAGGTCTTCTTTTTCCTAACTTCTACATTGACCGTTCTTGACGTTCCAAATCCAGCTGAAAGTTTTAATTCACTTTGTGATCTTCTATTAACAGTTAATTTAGAGGGTGACTTAATTTCTTTTGTTGTTCCATGACTGCCTCTTAAATGATTGAGAAGGAGCATTTTCTGATCATTTGTTATCTCATCCATCTCTTTATCGACATTCACACCTGCTTCATTTAACTGTGTTATTAGTTTTTCAGAGCTAATTTTTAATGCAATTGCAAGCTTAGATACTGTTGTGTTTGACATAAATATTCTCTAATTATTAATCATTATTTTGGTCATCTTTAAACCAATCTTCTCTTGCTTCCATGATAATTATTCCAGCAAGTTCTTCATCCATTCCTTCAATCTCAATAATTTCATCAACAGATTGATCAGCTAGTTTTTCTTTATTGTAAATACCTGATCTTGCTAAAGCATATGCCAATTCATCGTTGACTGATTCAAGAGACAATAAATCTTCTTCAGGTCCATGTTTATCAAGGTCCTCTTCTGTAGAAATTGCTTCAATTAATAATTGATCTTGGGCTCTTTCTCTTAGTTCGTTGACTAGTTTTTCATCAAATCCATCGATTTTTTCTAGTTCAGAAACAGGAACATAGGCCACTTGCTCTATACTAGCAAACCCTTCTTGTGCTAGGAGTATTGCTACATCCTCTCCTACTGATAAAGTCTCAACAAACAGATCTGAAATTTCTTTTAATTCTAGGTCATCTTTTTCTAATGCTTCAGTTTCACTCAAGACATTAAGTTTCCAGCCTGTTAGTTCACTGGCTAAACGAATATTTTGGCCTCCTCGACCAATTGCTTGTGATAATTTTGATTCTTCCACTGCAATATCCATACTATTATTTTCTTCATCGACAACTATAGAAACAACATTTGCAGGCGACATAGCATTTACAACATATTGAGCTGTATTGTCAGACCACAGAATAATATCTATTCGTTCACCATTGAGTTCATTAGAAACTGCTTGGACTCTAGAGCCACGCATACCCACACAGGCACCGACAGCATCAATTCTTTTATCATCTGATTGCACAGCAATTTTTGCTCTTAATCCAGGGTCTCTTGAAGCCCCCACAATACTAATTAGATTTTGTGTAATTTCAGGCACTTCTAACTTAAATAGTTCAATTAAGAATTCAGGCATTACTCTAGAAAGAATCAATGGTGGGCCTTTTAGATCAGTATTAATATCTTTTAATATTGCTTTGATCCTATCTTGAGGTCTTATTGCTTCTTTATGAATCATCTCTCGTCTGGGCAGAAAGGCCTCTGCATTATTGCCGATATCAATATAAAAACCATTTCGATCCATGCGTTTAACAACACCGCTAACAAGTTCTCCCACATTGTCTTTGAATAGTTCAATGGTCTTTTGTTTTTCAGCTTCTCTAACTTTTTGGACAATTACTTGCTTTGCTATTTGAGCACCTATTCGCCCAAAATCAACAGACTCAATTTCTTCACGAACAAACTCTCCTGGATTAGCATCTTTATTAACATCTACAGCATCAATCATTCTTAATTCAATATCTGGATCCTCTAGCTCCCTTGAATCATCAGCAAATACCAGCCATTGTCTATATGTTTTATAATCACCCGTTTCTCTATCTATATCTACTTTCACATCCATGTTATCGGCGTATTTCTTTTTTGTAGCTGATTCAAGTGCATTTTCAATTGCTTCAAAGATTATTTCCCTATCAACATCTTTAGCTTCAGAGACTGCATCCACAACTTTTATAATTTCTGCTACCATTTTTTTCCTCGTTATTTATAGTTAGGAACGATTCGACACACATCTATCAAATCGATATCAATTATTATGTCTTGATTATCTTCAGTAATTTCTATTTTATTACCATTTCTTGATTTCAACTGACCCTTAAAGTTTCTCCTGCCATCAGTTTTAGTCTTAAGCTTAACCTTAACAGTTTTTCCCAAGAATCTATCAAAGTGTTCTTTAGTGATTAATTTACGATTTAAACCTGGAGAAGAGACTTCTAGTAGATAATCATCGTCTTCTTTTAACTCTAATATAGGAGTAATGACTTTAGTGGCTTTTACACAATCATCCATTGTAATACCATCAGAATGATCGATAAAAGTAACTATCTTAAGTCCTCTTTTATTAGGGCTACACTCTATTTCCATTAATTCATAACCAATTAAATTAATGGATTTTTCAATCTCTTCTTTAATTTTACTATCTAAACTATTCATTCCTCTCCAACAAAAATAAAGCCCCAGACGGGGCCTAACCAAAAATGGTAGCGGGGGTAGGATTTGAACCTACGACCTTCGGGTTATGAGCCCGACGAGCTGCCAGACTGCTCCACCCCGCATCTGTGGGAAAGATACTAATCTTTTTTTATCAATCAATCAATATAAATGGAGAAATTATCAACTTACAAAAGTCAATGATTGGTGAAGGATAAAGCCCTATTAACAGTATCATCGCACCAATTACTGATAGTGTTGATTTTTGTATTAATGTGGATCCTTTTTTCATAACAGGGAGCTCTGTTTTTTCAAAATACATATACCAAACAACTCGTAAATAATAAAAAGCAGCAATTACAGACATAATAATTGCAATGATAGAAACAGATAACATTTCAGCATTTATAAGTTCAGAAAGTACAATCCATTTAGCATAGAAACCTATAAGAGGTGGTATACCTACCATGCTAAACATACTGAATAACATTATTAAGGCAATCCATGGGTGTGAGGAGTTTAAATCTTTTATATCTGAGAGCGTCACAATTGACCTATTCCTGTTGGATAGAACCTCAAGACACATAAATGCAACTGAGGTCATTAGTATATAAACCAAAAGATAAAATAAGGATGCTTGCACACCTTCTAAGGATCCAATCGATATAGCAATCAAGATAAAGCCCATGTGACCTATTGCTGAATAACCGAGCATTCGCTTAAGATTAGATTGTGAGATTGCTATTAGATTACCTAATATCAATGACAAAAGTCCTAGGATTAATATTAAGATAGTCCAAAAATCAGTAACCGCTATAAATGATGTAATGAGAAGTCTATATATGAGAGCAAAGGCACCTATTTTTGGTACTGTTGAGATAAAAAGAGCTACAGAGTTACTAGATCCATGGTAGGAGTCAGGAACCCAACTATGAAATGGGAAGGCTCCGAATTTGAAAGCAATTCCGCATATAATAAAGGTTAAAGCTAATTGCAGTTCTATAGAATTATTGATATCAGGGTTACTAAAAATAGTTAACGATAGAGTTTGATATAAGCCATATATTAATGAAGTGCCGTATAAAAAAATTGCAGAGGCTATGGCCCCTTGTATAAAGAACTTCATTGCTGATTCTGTAGCAATTTCCGATGATTTTTTAGATGCTACAAGGCCATACATTGAAAGTGTTAAAGTTTCTAACCCAAGATAAAGTGTTAATAAATTATTTGCAGAACATAAAATTAAAACCCCAAGAACAGCAAATAGTTCAATTAAAATGATTTCACTTTCAGCATTTAATTTATCTGTATTTGTTCCTAACATGACAATAAGAGCAGTAACAAAAGTGATTAATTTTAACCCGGTTGCTAAACGATCAATTTTGAAATGACTATTGAAAATATCAATAGGATTTTCACCAAACAACATTAATGAAGAGAAAATGCAGGCAATCATGGCTGCACTTCCAATTAGAACACCTGAATATTGTCTTAGGGACTTAGCTAAACTATTGATGAGTATTAATAGGCATATACAAGAAGCTATGATTAGTTCTGGAAGAATAAAATATAAATCGTTAATTAACATGGTATCGCTATGTTCCAGTTATCACTAGTGTCAGTAAATTAATCGATTGATTCATTAAATCAATTAATGGTTTAGGCCAGACACCCAACATTAATATTGTTAATGCCAACAGCCCTAAAGGAATCGATTCAAGTTTATTTATATCATCTAATTGGTTTATTCTTTCGTTTGTTACAGAACCAAAAATTACTCTTTTTATCATCCATAATGTATAAGCCGCACCTATGATGAGTGTAAAAGCAGATAAACTGGCTATAAACCCATTGGCTTTAAAAGCAGCCAATATAACTGTCAGTTCACCAACAAAACCTGATGTTCCTGGAAGAGCTGCATTTGAAAGTGCAAAAAAGACCATAAGGGTTGCAAATTTAGGCATGACTGTGACTATTCCCCCATAATCATTTATCTCCCTGGTGTGTAGACGATCGTACATCACTCCTATTGATAAGAATAATGCGGCTGATATGAGACCATGTGAGATCATTTGAATCATTGCACCGTTGATGGCTAAGTTCATGGTTGCAGGGTTTAAAGCTTCGGTTTCTATGAAAAATACAAAACAACCCAATGTCACAAATCCCATATGAGAAATAGAAGAATAAGCAATAAGTTTTTTCATATCAGTTTGTGCAATAGCAACTAAGCCAATGTATATGATGGCAATTAATGACAAAGTAATCATAAATGGTGCAAGCGTCATAGAGCCTTCAGGTGTGATCGGCAAACTAAAACGTAATATACCGTAGCCACCCATTTTTAGGAGCACAGCAGCTAAAATAACAGAACCACCAGTGGGTGCCTCAACATGTGCATCCGGTAGCCATGTATGTACTGGCCACATGGGTATTTTTACAGCAAAAGCGAATAAAAAAGCCAGAAAGATTACAATTTGTTGATTGATCTGTAATGGCAGATAATAAAAATCAGTGATTAGATAGCTGCCAGACTTTAAATACAAATAGATTATGGCAATTAACATAAACACAGAACCAAGGAAGGTATAAAGAAAAAACTTAACGGTAGCATATATTCTGTTTTTACCACCCCAGACCCCAATGATAAGAAACATTGGAATGAGCATAGCTTCCCAAAAAACATAAAATAAGAAAGCATCCATTGCTGAAAAGACACCCACCATTAGACCCTCGAGGAGTAAAAAGGACGCTAGATATTGATGAAGTTTATTTTTTGAGGTTGTTTTAGCCGTGTATATAACAATGGGGGTTAGAAAAGTAGTTAAGATAATTAATGGTAATGAAATACCGTCAACACCTAAATGGTAGTTAATATTAAACCGCTCTATCCATTGGGTTTTGATTACAAATTGGAATCCTGAAGTGGTTGGATCAAATAAGTACAAGGCATAAACAGAGAACATAAAAACAAGAATTGAAATAAACAGAGAAATTCTATATGAAAGCTCAGATCGCTTTTCACCAAGAGCAATAATCATGAACCCTGTTAAGATCGGTAGCCAAATTATTTGATCAATTATCATGAGGCCATTCCTATTCTGTTTATGATGATAAAACCTAAAAAGATTGACAGGCCTAACATCATCATCAATGCGTAATGATAGATGTAACCTGATTGCATCAGTTGGGCTCTATTTGACAGTGATTCAATTTTCTTTGCTGTTCCATTAACAATGTAATTATCAATGAGCTTAATATCTCCTAAATTCCAGAGCCTATTTCCAAGTGAACTGAAGAATTTAGCTAGGATGTTTTCATACAAATAATCAAAATAATATTTTTCCTGAAGCAGTTTGTATAAAGGTTTGAATGTTATGGCTAATTTATTGGGTATTTCAGGGCGTTTTATGTAAAACAAATAAGCAATGCCAATCCCTGAAATGGCAATATAAGTTACCGGACCTGAAAGTGAGTGGGCTAAGAAATTTAGTGAATTCGTGAATTCATAACCAAATAATACTAATGAGGAAGGTTGGACAATAGAATTAGAAAAAAAGTTTTCAAAAACCATGGGACCAACTGTTGGCCAAGCCACAAGCATAGAAGGTATCGATAGGAGTATTAAAGGTAAAACAATGGATAACTGGGGTTCTTTGACGTTATTATTCTGTTCACTCAATGAACCATGAAAAACAATAAATAAAAGTCTAAAAGAATATAAAGAGGTAATAAAGACGCCAATTAACACACAATAATAAGCAAAGTCATGAGCATAAACTGATGAATGTGCCACAGCTTCAATTAAAGCGTCTTTAGAGAAAAATCCTGAGAACCCTGGGAAACCAACTAAAGCTAAGGTTCCAATCAGTGATGTGGTGTAAGTTATTGGTAAACGTTTTCTTAGTCCGCCCATTTTCCTGATGTCTTGTTCATGATGTAACGCAACAATCACTGAGCCAGCAGCTAAAAACAATAAAGCTTTAAAAAAAGCATGCGTCATCAGATGAAATAGACTGGCAGAATAAGCTGATACTCCTGCTGCAACGACCATATAACCTAATTGCGATAAGGTTGAATATGCAATGACACGCTTAATATCAAACTGCACAAGTCCTAATAAGCCTGTAGATATGGCTGTCAAAGAACCAACTATCAGAACAAAAGAGAGAGCAGATTCAGTTAATTCAAACAAAGGTGACATTCTTGCAAGCATAAACACACCAGCTGTTACCATTGTTGCAGCATGGATTAATGCAGAAATTGGTGTTGGACCTTCCATAGAGTCAGGCAGCCAAACATGAAGTGGCATTTGAGCTGATTTACCCATGGCGCCACCAAACAATAAAACACATGCCAGTGTTAAAGCTGAAACCGACCAGTCCCCCGTTATGAAGAAGAGCTGATTACTAATCATTGGAGCACTACTAAAGACAGTTGAATAGTCAAGAGAACCTGATATAGAAAATAATAAAGCAATACCCAGTAGCAAAAACATATCCCCGACTCTATTGATAATGAAGGCTTTAAAATTGGCTTTTATGGCTGATTCCTTAGTGAACCAAAACCCAATGAGTAAATAGGACATAACCCCTACAGCTTCCCAACCAAAGAATAATTGAAGAAAGTTATTCGCCATAACAAGTGATAACATTGAAAAGGTAAAAAGCGAAATGTAACAAAAGAACCGGTGATAACCAGGGTCATCATGCATGTAACCAATGGTATAGATATGCACCATTAGTGATATAAAAGTCACTACCACCATCATACTGGCAGTTAAGTTATCAATTAATAAACCGATATTAAATGAGTATGATCCAATTTCCAGCCACTGATAAATATTCTGATTTAAAATTAAATCAGGTTGATTGAGGATTGTGTAAAGAATATATGATGAAACAAGAAATGAAGTGAGAACACCTGATATAGTTACAGTATTAGTGAAGATCTTGCCAATAGTCTTACCAAGAATCCCTGCAAATATCCCTCCAATTAAAGGGATAACTAAAGCTAAAATACTTAATTGATATAACATTTAATTTCTCAATGACTTAAGTTCTTGGACATCGATAGTCCTCTTATTTCTATATAAAGCGACGAGAATTGCTAAACCAATAGCGGCTTCTGCAGCAGCGACTGTCAGTATAAAAAACACGAATATTTGCCCTGCTAAATCCTGATTAAAATAAGAAAAGGCAATAAAGTTAAAGTTGACTGCAATGAGTAGTAGTTCAGTACACATCATTATGATGATGATATTTTTTCTATTGATAACAATACCAATGACACCAATTGAAAAGATAATTGCCCCAAGGGTTAAGTATGATTGCAGGGTTAACATAATTATTTAGTTTCTTTCATATCAATCAACTTCATACGTTTTTTTGGATCAACATTAATCTGTTCTGAAGTCACTTGCGTTTTAAGATTTTTTCTTGGTCTGAGAGTTAATGAAATAGCAACAATAATGGCCAGTAACAAAATAAATCCAGCAATCTCAAAGTCGAGTATGTAATTAGTAAATAATTCAGTTCCTAATAATAAGGTATTACCCATTTGACTTGATTGTTGAATAACTGTTGATGAGTTAGAAAACTGGCTTGAGTTGATCCAAATAATTGTGATCAGTTCAATGACAATGATTAATCCGATAAAGACTGCAAAAGGTGCGATAGAATTGAAAGGTGATTTTTCTTTTTCTTCATTAATATTCAACATCATAATCACAAATAAGAAAAGCACCATTACAGCACCGACATAAACTAATATAAGGACTATTGCTAAGAATTCTGCTTCCAGAAGTAGCCAAAGAAAACCACTGGTAATGAAGCTAAGAATAAGCGATACGGCTGAATATACTGGATTTCTAAAAAGCACTACTGCTAATGATGAACAAATAAGCACTGAAGAAAAACTATAAAATATTAACTCTTTTATCATTTATATTCTGAATCCTTGGCTTTGTCTTCCATTGTTTGTTGACGATATTTATCACCAGTTGCTAATAACATTTCTTTAGTTTGAATGCGTTGATGATTCTCAGTCATGTGATATTCAAAAATATTAGTTTCAACAATTGAATCAACAGGACAAGATTCTTCACAGAATCCACAATAAATACATTTGAAGGCATCAATTTCAAATTTAGTGGCTCTTCTTGAACCATCATCACGTTCTTCTGACTCAATAGTAATCGCTTGTGCTGGACAAACTGCAGAACAGAGTTTACAAGCTATACAACGTTCTTCGCCGTTATCATACTTGAGTAAAGCTAACTTACCTCTAAACCTTGGTGATAATGGAGTTTTTACTTCAGGGTACTGAATGGTTACTTTCTTTCTAAAAAAAGCTTTTAGGGTGACTGCAAAGCCTCGTATAAAGTCAATTAAGCTTATTTGTTTTATTAGTCTTAATAATCTCATGACAGACTCCATGGGCCAATTTCAAGCGTAAACATAACGATTTCAACACCAATCCAAAGAATTGTTATCGGTATTAACACTTTCCAACCGAGTGTCATTAATTGATCGTAACGATATCTTGGGAAAGAAGCTCTTAACCAAACAAAGACGAAAAGAAAGAATAAAGTTTTAAGTAATAACCAAAAAATACTTGGTTGCGTTAAAAAGTCTAAATAAGTGTTTTCAAGAAGAGTTAAACCAAAGAAAATGCTTTCCCATCCTCCCAGAAACATGATCGAGGTAAGAACTGATATTAATGCCATATTAATGTATTCAGCCAAAAAGAATATTGCAAAGCCCATTCCTGAATATTCAACATGAAAACCAGCAACAATTTCAGCTTCACCTTCTGCTAAGTCAAAAGGATGACGATTAGTTTCTGCAATACCAGAAATAAAATACACAATGAATAAAGGAAATAAAGGAATCCAAAACCAATTAAAAATACCACCGCTTTGAGCTTCAACAATGGCACCAAGTTTTAAACTGCCTCCAGCCATCAGTACTCCAACTAATGCAAACCCCATTGCTATTTCATAGGCCACCATTTGTGCCGCAGCTCTCATGGAACCTAAAAAAGCGTATTTTGAATTAGAGGACCAGCCTGCAAGGATTACGCCGTATACACCAAAAGACGTTAAAGCAAGCAGATAAAGGAGGCCAGCATCAATATCAGCAATGATAAAATGGGGGTTTAGGGGCACAACGGCCCATGCAGCAAGGGCTGGAATTAAAAGTAATATGGGAGCTAACAAAAACAAGAATTTATCAGATTTAGCTGGAATGATAATTTCTTTAAGCAATAATTTTAAAGTGTCAGCTATGGTTTGGAGTAAGCCAAATGGCCCTACTCTATTTGGCCCAATTCTTGAATGCATGTATCCAATAACTTTACGCTCAAAGTAGACCAAGAAGACCACCGTGAGGATCAACCCAATGAGCACAATAATAATTTTTATTATTGAAATAATTATCCCAATAGCTTGGGGTGTTAGAAAGTCTAATACAGATGAAATAATTTCTTCCATGGCACTAGGTGATTGTTTTTGATTCTTTAGTTTGCTGTAAAGGTTTTGATCGCCTTAAGATGGCATCAATGCTATACATATTGAATGTGTTAGTAATGTCAATTGGTGATGGATTACTGGTCTTAACTGGAAATTCTTTAATGTAGTTTCGATTAGCAATTGATTGATCTATAAATGATTCTAATCCTTTCATGAAATCACTGAAGCTTGGAATATCTAAATCACGTTCATTAACTAAGTCTGTTAATAATGCTTCATTGCTATAGTAATCATTAGGCAGTAATAATTCTTGATTAAAGTTTTGGACTTGCCCTGTTAGATTGATAAAAGAGCCTTTTGATTCATAGATAGTATTAATCGGAATGACGATGTCAGCATGATCATTAATAACTGATTCCATAAATGAGTTGAAAACTACGACTTTTTTAGACCCTTTTAAGGCTTCAGCCAGCATCTGATTATATAGACAGTCATCTATTTCAAGTCCATATAAGATGATAAGATCATGGTTTTTAGATGCTATCTCTAATGCATTCAAACCTGCTTGTGAGGATTGACCTAAAAGATTTCTATGAGGAATACATCCCGTGATATAAGCACCAACTGAATTTGCACCACTTGTTAATTCACCTAGATTAGAATTAGTTAATGAAGCAAGAATATTGATATAACTTCTTATTAAAGAGAAATCTGAGTGGCTTCTTGATACAAGACCATTTAATAATAAGGTGTTTGTCTTTGTGAATAATGACTGAGCTATTTGTTTATGTGTAGCATTGGGCTCACTTAAGTTATCTAGTTGTTCTTGTATATGTTGAGGCACATCCAATTGAGCAATGGTCGATGCTGCTTTAGCAACTAAACCAATATTTTCAACCAACGATTGAGTGTCAGTAATAATGTAATCACTGATTGGAAAATGATATTCTCTTAGGGCAATATCCATAAAATGGATTGATGCCCCTTTATCTGCAGCTTTTTTTACCCAATGAGATATCAAAGGTGTTTCACGTCTTAAATCAGAACCTATTACAAAGATTGTTTCCATTTTCTCGATAGTGTTTAGCTTTATATTAAGATGAGGAAAGAGTGGGTCCAGAGTATCACCAGAAAAATCAACTTGATTGATTCTATGATCAATGTTTCTAATGCCAAGTTGAGATAAATAATTTGAAAAAATAAATTGTTCATTTAGAGAAACTGATGGTGATATTAGTGCAGCAATATTATCTGTCTTGTTGGATTGTATGAGGGATGAAATAGTTGCATTGAGTTGGTGTCTCGATTCTTCAATGGTGCTTTCAATCAATGTTCCATTATTTCTAATCAACGGTGTTAATAATCGATCCTCAGAATAAATTCCATCAAAACCAAATCTGTCTCTATCTGCGATCCAGGTTTCATTAATGCTTTCATTTTGCATTGGAACAACACGCTTAATCTTGTTATTTTTGACATGCATGTAGAGGTTTGTGCCCACACAGTCATGAGGTGAAACACTTTGTATCTGATCCATTTCCCAAGTTCGGTCTGTGTAGCGATAAGGCTTGTTGTTTAAAGCGCCAACAGGACATAGATCAATAATATTACCAGAGAGTTCATGGTTAACTGTTTGTTTAACATAAGTGCTAATATTTGACGTTTCACCTCGTCCCATAGTTCCCAATTCTTCAATTCCAGCTACCTCAGAGCCAAATCGTGTGCATCGTGTACACATAATACATCTGGTCATATCTGTTGACACCAAGGGTCCTAAGTCATCATTAGGTTTTGTTAATTTCTGCAGGTCAAATCTTGAGTTATTTTTTCCATAAGCATAAGCCAGGTCTTGAAGTTCACATTCGCCGCCTTGGTCACATATAGGACAGTCCAATGGGTGGTTAATGAGAAGAAATTCCATGGTTGATTGTTGAGCAGTTTTAGTTGAATGAGATAAAGTATCAACGACCATTCCATCCGTAACTGGTGTAGCACACGCAGGTAGTGCATGACTAGAATTCTCAACTTCTACTAAACACATTCTACAGTTTGCAGCAATTGAGAGTTTTTCGTGATAACAGAAACGAGGAATATAAATTCCTAATTCATCTGTGATTTCTATTAACATTGTTCCTTCATCAACACTGTGAAGAACATTATTAATAGTTATATTTACTTTATTATTGCTCATATTATGCCGCTATGGATTTACCATTGTTTTTGACCATGTATTCAAATTCGTTAAAAAAGTGCTCAATAAAACTTTGGACAGGCCATGCAGAAGCATCACCAAAAGCACAGATAGTATTGCCTTCAATTCTATTCGCTACATCAACCAATAATTCAAGATCATTATTTTTTCCATTACCTTTTGTGATTCGATCTAGAATTCTATAAAGCCAACCTGTGCCTTCTCGACATGGTGTGCATTGACCGCAGTTTTCAGCAAAATAAAATCTTGATATTCTTTTTAATAATTCAACCATGCAAGTTCCTTCAGCAATCACAATGACAGCACCGGTGCCTAAAGCAGACCCTGCATCATCGAGTGATTCATAATCCATGGTGCAACTCTGAATAATGTCTGCCGGCAAGACTTTTGTAGACGAGCCCCCTGGTATGACTGCTTTAAGAGATTTATTATTCTGCATTCCGCCTGCATAATTTAAAAGTTCATCAAATGAAATGCCTAGTGGTAACTCATAGTTACCTGGTTTGTTAACATGACCCGATACAGAAAATATAATAGTGCCTGGCGATTTTTCAGTACCAAATGATGAAAACCAGTTTGACCCATTTTGAATTATTTTAGGGATGCTTGCTAAAGTTTGGGTGTTGTTTACAGTTGTTGGTTTTCCATAAAGACCAAAGTTAGCTGGAAAAGGAGGTTTAAATCTTGGTTTACCTTGTTTGCCTTCTAACGATTCTAATAAGCCTGTTTCCTCTCCGACAATATAAGCGCCAGCTCCTAAAAAGTTATGGAGATTAAAGTCTATACCTGAATCAAGAATATTTGTTCCCAATAATCCTAATTCATAAGCTTCATGAAGGGCTTGCTCTATGCGTGGAAAACACTCAACCATAAATTCACCGCGCACATAGTTATAACCAACCGTTGACCCAGTTGCAAAACCAGCAATCGCCATACCTTCAATCAAAGCATGAGGGTTATATTTTAAGATATCTCGATCATGGCATGTTCCAGGTTCACTTTCATCTGAATTACAAATGATGTATTTCTGTTGATTTGATTCTGGCATGAAGCTCCATTTTTTACCTGTTGGAAAGCCAGCACCTCCTCGGCCTCTAAGTCCTGATTGAGTAACAGTATCGATTATCATTTCTGGTGAGTATTTATTGTTGTTATCAGTGAGTATTGATTTCCATGTTTGGTAACCACCCGATGATAGATAAGCTTGAATAGACCATGGTTCTTCGTCATCAATATTAGAGAAAATAACTTGGTTTAAATCAGTCATTATTTTTCTCCAAATCATTTAATATCTGATCAACAGTTTTAATATCAAGATTTTCAATATAATGATGATCAACCATCATCATAGGAGCTCCTGTGCATGCGGCTAAACATTCTTCTTCTTCTTTTAGAAAGATTTTACCGTCTATAGTTGATTGACCGGCTTTAATATTTAATCGTTTTTCTATGTGTTGAAGTATATTGTCGGAACCATTAAGCATGCATGAGATGTTTGTGCAAACTGCAATTTCATGCTCACCAACAGGCTTAGTTTGGAACATTGAATAGAAAGTTGCGACTTCAAATACTTGTATCTTGGGGATGTCTAAATAATCAGCCACCTCGATCATTAATTCAGTTGTTAAGTATCCTCCGGTATGATGTTGAACGGCATGCAATGACCCAATGATGGCAGATCGTTGCTTGCCTTCAGGGAATTTTCCAATCCAGTGATCTATTTCTTCTTTGATTTTAGTATTTAACATAGAGTTCTCAATTAACGATCTATTTCTCCAAAGACAATATCCAATGTGCCAATGATAGAAACAACATCAGCTAACATATGGCCTTTAGACATTTCATCAATTGCTGCAAGATGTGCAAAACTCGGTGGCCTAACTTTCATGCGATAGGGTTTATTGGCTCCATCTGACATTAAAAAAACACCAAACTCACCTTTTGGATGTTCAATTGCAGAATACACTTCCCCTTGAGGAACTGAATAACCCTCAGTAAAAAGTTTAAAGTGATAGATTAGTGATTCCATGTCATGCTTCATATCAGATCGTTTGGGACTAGCATAACGATTGTCGTCAATTATCACAGGACCAGGATTATCTCTCAGCCACTGTATGCATTGTTGGATAATACTATTTGATTGACGCATTTCCTCAACTCTAACAAGGTAGCGATCATAACAATCCCCATTCAGACCAATAGGAATTAAGAAATCAAGTTCATCGTAGACCTCATAGGGTTGTTTACGTCTAAGATCCCATTCCACACCTGAACCTCTTAACATAGGCCCTGTAAAGCCTAAATCTTTCGCTCTTTCTGGTGAAACCACACCGATGTCTACTGTTCGTTGTTTCCAAATTCTATTATCAGTAAGCAGTGTTTCATATTCATCAACCAGTGAAGGGAACCTGTCAGTAAAATCTTCTATAAAATCCAATAAAGACCCTTCTCTATTATAATTTAGTCGCTTAACTTTTTTCTCAGAGATGTATCGATTAGCTTGATATTTAGGCATCTGTTCAGGCAAGTCTCTATAAACACCGCCTGGTCTATAATAAGTAGCATGCATTCTTGCACCAGAAACAGCTTCATAGATATCATAGAGATCTTCTCGTTCTCTAAAACAGTATAGGAATAAAGCCATCGCTCCAATGTCTAAGCCATGACATCCCAGCCAAAGTAGATGATTCATAAGGCGAGTAATTTCATCAAACATTACTCTAATGTATTGGGCACGCCTGGGAGGAGTGATATCTAAAAGTTCTTCAATTGCTAGAACATAGGGATGTTCACAACACATCATGGACACATAGTCCATCCTATCCATGTAACCAATAGAATGATTATAAGGTTTTATTTCAGCTAGTTTTTCAGTTCCCCTATGAAGAAGACCAATGTGAGGATCTAGATTTCTAACAACTTCACCGTCCATTTCCATGATTAATCTTAAAACACCATGAGCGGCTGGATGTTGAGGTCCAAAATTTAAAGTTAAGTTACTCTCTGTCATTTTTATCTCTGATAACTTTTGGGACGTTTGGACGTGTACTGATGCTAACAGGTCGGTAAATAACGCGTTCCTCGTCTTCATCATAAACAACCTCTAAGTTGCCATTCGTTGGAAAATCTTTTCTAAAGGGGTGTCCAATAAATCCATAGTCTGTGAGAATTCTCCTTAAATCAGGGTGTCCTTTGAAATGGATACCCATCAAATCAAAAGCTTCACGTTCAAACCAATTTGCTGAGTTCCAAATTTTATTTAAGGATGGAACGCTGGGAGGATTTAATTCAGTGGTAAAAACTTTTAAAGTGAGTCTTTCATTATAAGTAAGAGATAATAACTGGTAGAACACAGCAAACCGAGCAGTGAAAGTTTCATCAGCTTCTGGAATAATTGTTTGTTTTACAGCTCTAGAGTAGCCTGAATTTGTGGCATCATTAGTTGTCCAATCAGCTTCACCATAAGTTAGATAATCTACTGCACAGACATCAATCAGCATGCAATAATCAAGCTCTGAATTAGTTTTGAGGATTTTGCAGACATTGATAAGATCTGCCTGATCTATTTCTATGATTAGGTTTTGTTCATTTTTTAAAAAACCTACATTAAATTCCGTAAGCTTAGTCTTAATAATGTCTATGTGCGAATTCTTATCCATTTGCTATTGATTCTTCTGCTTTGATTTTCTTTTGTAGTTCGATAATTCCATTTATTAGTGCTTCGGCTGTGGGCGGACAACCTGGAACATATATGTCAACCGGTATAATTTGATCACACCCTCTAACTACTGAATAAGAGTGGTGATAATAGCCACCACCGTTAGCACATGAGCCCATGGAAATAACCCATTTAGGTTCTGCCATTTGATCGTAAACCTTTCTTAGTGCAGGGGCCATTTTATTAACTAATGTACCAGCAACAATCATTACATCTGATTGCCTAGGACTGGGGCGATAAAAAACACCAAATCGATCAGTATCATATCTTGCAGCAGCTGAATGCATCATTTCAATACCACAGCAAGCTAACCCAAGAGTGACTGGCCACATTGATCCTGTTCTTGCCCAGTTAACTAATTTATCAACTGAGGTGATAACAAAGCCAGGGCCTTGTTTATCAATAATCTCATTGTCTATATCTGTTAATCCCATTCTAGTGCACCTTTATTCCATTCGTAGATAAAACCAATCACTAATACTAATAGAAAGATGACCATAGCAATTAAGCCCGTTGTTCCAATTTCTTTAAGTGCAATTGCCCATGGAAATAGGAATGCAATTTCTAAATCAAAGATGATAAAAAGAATTGCAACCAGATAATATCTTACATCGAAGGGAATTCTGGCATCTTCGAACTCTTCAAATCCACATTCATAGGGTGAGAGTTTCGCTTTTGATTTATTTCCTTTACCGAAAAGAAAGCCAAGAAGAAGTAGCAAAATACCAAGGAAGGCAGCTACTCCTATAAAGATTATAATTGGCAGATAATTCTCTAACATAGTGTTAATCCGAACAGTACCAAGTTTATTCCTCAAAAAACGAGTGTATTGTATCAGCTTTTATTAAAAATAAAATGCTTAATGTATTCAATTACTTAGGAATACAAAAAATAATACAAACATTATATATTTTTAATATATGTGCATATCATGTGGATAAATAAAAGTAATGAATAATGTCATATTATTCATTGATTTACGTTGGGTGATTATAAAATGGTTTAAATTATGCCGATGGCCGGACTCGAACCGGCACAGCTTTCGCTACTGCCCCCTCAAGACAGCGTGTCTACCAGATTCCACCACATCGGCTGTTTTATAATTTAATTATCCTTGGGAATTTGAGGAGTCGCTATGTTTGTATCATCGTTGATTTCTTCGATACTTACTGGATTAACACTATCCAAGATACTATCTGTCTGTACACTGCCTTTGTTAAGATAGGCAAGCGTTAAACTTGTAATAAAGAATATGGTGGCCAAAACAGCTGTAGATCTTGACAAGAAATTTGCTGAACCCTTAGATCCAAACAAAGTACCTGATGCACCTGCTCCAAATGCAGATCCCATATCAGCCCCTTTCCCTTTTTGTAATAGTATTAACACAACTATCAAAATAGCTGTAACCACATGAAAACTAAGTAGCAAAGAATTGATGTCATTCATTATTTATTTCCTTAGCAATATTATAAATCTTGTTAAATTCACTTGCATCTAATGATGCTCCTCCAATTAATGCACCGTTGATATGACTCATTCTAAATAAGTCATAAGCGTTATTACTGTTTACACTACCGCCATAGATTATAGCTATTTTTTTACTTTGAATAGAATCTATTTTATCTAGAGTTTCTTGAATAAAAATATGAACTTCATTTGCAATTTCAGGTGTAGCAGTTTCACCAGTGCCTATTGCCCATATAGGTTCATAAGCAATTATAAATGACTCCCCACTTAATACGTCTTTATTGATGACTGATAAAATTTGATCTTCTATATGCTGAAAAGTCTCTTGTTGTTGTCGTTGATATAAAGATTCACCAACACATAATATAGGCTTTAAATTATGCGATACAGCAGATTGAAACTTCTTACTAATAACTTCATTAGTCTCATCATGATACTCTCGACGTTCAGAGTGACCTATAATTACATATTCAACATTAAGGTCTTTCAGCATTGTTGCTGATACTTCACCTGTATAGGCTCCATCAGAATTAAAAGAAATATTTTGGGCTCCCCTTATTACATTGTTTGGTGCTAGCGTATCTAATTCGTTTAAATAGCAATCAGCAGGACAAATAATCATTTTTACATCTTCATCTTTATCCGAATTTAGTGAATCACAGAAAGTTCTAGTAAATTCCTTAGAACCGTTCATTTTCCAATTAGCTGATATAAAGTATTTGTTCATGTTATTTGTTTATTTCTTTGATCAAGTTCTTAACTTGGTTAACTGTTTCTTCATTATCCGATTCAATGAGAATCCTTAGTAATGGCTCAGTTCCGGACTTTCTAATAATAACTCGGCCATCTTCAATTAAGGTCGATGCTTTATCTTGCAGTGTATCAATCTTCTCTGTGTCAACATTTTGAAGATCAATATTAATATTATGTTGGTTTACCAAAGTTAGTTCTTTTGTCAGCTCGCTTATAGGGCTTTTCTTGTCTAACGATTCTTTGATTATAATAAGTGCTGTTAGCAGCCCATCACCAGTAGGTAAATATTCAAGATTAATTATGTGTCCAGATGTTTCCCCTCCAATAATGGAGCCTGATGATTGCATCATTTTGTAAACGTTTTTATCCCCTACATCAGATCTAAGTAATTCAATGTTTTTCTTTTTTAATGATTTTTCTAATCCTGAATTAG
>CAYQEV010000006.1:0-45922 GCA_964416745.1 uncultured Woeseia sp. | reverse complement strand
GGCATCAAACATCACAATATATAGATAAAGTGTTAACAAGGTTAACATTTTGGGGCGGATTGTATATCATGCTCGTCTGTTTACTTCCAGAGTTTATGATTCTCTACTTCAGAGTCCCATTTTACTTTGGAGGAACATCGTTGCTCATTATAGTTGTGGTTACCATGGATTTCATGGCTCAAATGCAGGCATTAATGATGTCAAAACAGTATGAGGGTCTTTTGAAAAAAGCTAACCTCAAAGGATATAGTAAAGGCGGTCAACTAAGATAGGTAATGAACAGTAGAAATGAAAGTTAGAGCATCAGTTAAAAAAATATGCAGGAATTGCAAAGTGATACGTAGAAATGGCGTAGTTCGAGTTGTTTGCAAAGATCCTAGACACAAGCAAAGGCAGGGCTAACATAATGGCTAGAATAGCAGGAGTTAATATACCCGATAATAAGCATGTTAGAGTTTCGCTGACCTATGTTTATGGTGTTGGAAATTCATTATCAAAGAAGCTTTGTGAAAAGCTAAGTATTGCTGAAGATAAAAAAGTAATGGACCTAACAGAACAAGAATTAGAGAGCATAAGAACTGAATTAAGTAACCATCTAGTTGAAGGTGATTTAAGAAGAGAAATATCAACTAATATTAAAAGATTAATGGATCTAGGTTGTTACCGGGGCATAAGACATAGAAGAGGGTTGCCAGTCAGAGGACAAAAAAGTAAAACTAATGCAAGAACAAGAAAGGGTCCTAAAAAACCCATGAGAGCATAACAGCGAGAATAAATAATGGCAGAAACTAAGAAGAAAAAAGCAAAAAAGACTGTAATTGAAGGTATTGCACATATTCATGCAACTTTTAATAATACAATAATCACTATTACTGACCGAGCAGGAAATACGATAGCTTGGGCTACTGCTGGAGGCTCAGGATTTAGAGGATCAAGAAAAAGCACACCGTTTGCAGCACAAGTTGCTGCAGAAAAGGCCGGAACCAAGGCACAAGAATTTGGTTTAAAAGATATATTAGTGAAGGTTAAAGGACCAGGCCCTGGAAGAGATTCTGCATTAAGATCTCTCAATGCAATTGGGCTTCATATTGTTAGCATAGAGGATGTAACACCTTTACCACATAACGGTTGCAGACCACCAAAACAAAGAAGAGTTTAGAGGTATTAATTATGGCAAGATATTTAGGACCAAAATGTAAGTTATCGCGAAGAGAGGGAACAGACTTGTTTCTTAAAAGCGGTATCAAACCCATAGAAAATAAATGCAAACTTAATACAATACCTGGATCAAGAGTAGGCTCTAGAAGAGAGAGATTATCTGATTATGGAATCCAATTGAGGGAGAAACAAAAATTAAGAAGAATGTATGGTGTTTTAGAAAAACAATTTAGGAATTATTATAAGAAAGCTTCTAAAATAAAAGGTTCAACAGGAGAAAACCTATTGAAATTGTTGGAAACACGTCTAGATAATATGGTTTATAGAATGGGTTTTGCTGTAACAAGGGCTGAAGCAAGACAATTAGTAAACCATAAAGCTATTAAAGTTAATGGATCCATAATCAATATCCCATCCTTTCAAGTTTCAGCTAGTGATGAGATCTCTATTACTAAAAAAGCACAAGAACAACTAAGAATAAAGAATGCTGTGAATATAGCTTCTCAATTAGGTATTAGTGAATGGTTATCGGTAGATTTAAAACAGTTAAAGGGCATTGTTAACTCAATACCAGAAAGGGAGGATATACTCCCAGATATTAATGAAAACTTAGTAGTGGAATATTATTCTAAGTAATTTAGGAGACAGGATAAAATGTTAGAAGATGAGAAAAATATTATTGAAGAAATAGTTGAAGAGGATGAAATAGAAAAAGAAGAGATTGTCATTGATCTTCTTAATCCTTTAGTTATAAAGCTAGAATCTCAAGAAGATGAACGTCATTCAAAAGTTTCTATAGAGCCTTTTGAACGAGGCTTTGGATATACTTTAGGTAATGCGTTGAGACGGGTTTTACTGTCAAGCTTACCTGGTTATGCAATCACAGAAGTACAAATAGATGGGGTTTTACATGAATACACCACTATTGAGGGTGTGCAGGAAGATGTTGTAGAAATTCTTTTAAATCTTAAGGGTGTAGCAATAAATATACAAGGAAGAGACACAGCAGAATTTGTCTTGAGTAAGAAGGGGCCATGTACCGTTACAGCTGGTGATATTCAAGTAGACGGAGATACAGAGATAGTGAATCCTGATCACCATATAGCTACCATTAGCTCCAAAAAAGAACTTAAAATGCATATAAAAGTAGAGAAGGGTACAGGTTATCGGCCTGTGGCTACTCAGAGCAAGGAGGCTGATATAACAATAGGTTTATTAAAGCTTGATGCATCATTTAGCCCAATAATAACTGTCACTTACACTGTTGAAGCCGCTCGAGTTGAAAAGCGAACGGATTTAGATAAGCTCATTGTTGATTTAGAAACCGATGGAACGATCGAACCCGAAAGAGCCATTAAATACGCTGGAGCAATTCTTCAGAATCAGTTAAGTATTTTTACTGATTTGACTAGAGTTCAAGAACAGCAACATGAAGAGGAAGAAGTCTTAATAGATCCTATTATGTTAAGACCTGTTGATGAGCTTGAATTAACAGTTCGCTCAGCAAATTGTCTTAAAGCCGAAAATGCCAACTATATTGGTGATTTAGTGCAAAAAACAGAGGTCGAGTTATTAAGGACTCCTAATCTTGGTAAGAAATCTTTGAATGAAATCAAAGAAATTTTGGCAAGCCATAGTTTATCCTTAGGTATGGAGTTAGATAATTGGCCACCAAAAGAAATAGCTGTTGATGAGGTAAGCCAATAAGGTTTATATTGTTAATGAAGGATGAGTCATGAGACATAGAAAAACAGGCAGACGCTTAGGAAGAACAAGTAGTCACAGGAAGTCTATGTATAGAAACATGGCTTCGTCTCTTATTGAACATGAATCAATATCAACTACATTACCAAAGGCAAAGGAGTTGAGAAAGACTCTAGAACCATTAATTACCCTAGCTAAAGAAGATGGGGTCTCACAGAGAAGAAGAGCGTTTGATCTTTTGAGAGATAAGCAAGCAGTGGGGAAGTTATTTAATGAATTAGGCCCAAGGTTTAAGGATAGACCTGGCGGATATCTTAGAATACTTAGAAAAGGTATTAGAAATGGAGATACAGCGCCTATGGCAATAGTCCAACTTGTTGATTATCAATTTGATAAAGATCTAGATGAACTTTCTGAGTAATTTCTTATATTTTGGATAAAAGAACTATATTAACTGGCATTACCACTACGGGGACACCTCATCTTGGTAATTATGCTGGAGCAATAAACCAAGCAATTGAATCAAGTAAGAATGCAGAACATAATTCCTTTTTTTTCTTAGCTGACTATCATTCCCTTATTAAAAATAAAAAGCCTGAAGAAATAAGACAATCTTCTATAGAGGTTGCTGCAACTTGGATTGCATTGGGTCTTGATACACAAAAGACAATTTTTTATAGGCAATCAGATATTCCAGAAATTCTAGAGTTAAATTGGATACTGAATAACTTCACAGCAAAAGGATTGATGAATAGGGCGCATGCTTATAAATCAGCTGTTAATGCGAATCAAAGTAATAATGATTCAGATCCCGATAAAGGAATTAACATGGGCTTATTTTCTTACCCTGTGCTTATGGCGGCAGATATTCTAATGTTTAAGGCATCTCATGTGCCTGTAGGGCAAGATCAGATACAACATTTAGAAATGACCAGAGATATAGCTCAGAGATTTAACCATCTTCACGGTGAGATATTTGTCGTTCCGGAAGCGATACTGAACAAGAAGTCTTCAGTGCTGCCAGGTTTGGATGGGAGAAAAATGAGTAAAAGTTATAACAATTTTATTCCTCTTTTTTGTTCCTCTGATGATCTGCGTAAATTTGTAATGAAGATAAAAACTAATTCATTGGAGCCAGGAGAACCTAAATCAACCGATGATTGTCATTTATATGATATATATAAGGCTTTTGGGACAGATGATCAAACTAATAGTTTTAAAAACAAATTACAGGAAGGAATGGGTTGGGGGGATGCCAAACAAGAATTATTTGAATTATTAGATAGCATATTATCAAATTCAAGGGATGAGTATTATAGGCTGGTTAAGGATCCTTCTCATCTAAATACACTCTTGCTGAATGGCGCTCAAAGAGCTAGAGAATTATCAGTGCCTTTTTTATCAGAAATTAGACAGCTGGTAGGTATAGGTTCACTGACTTAGAAGATTTCTAAGATATTGTCCTGTGTATGAAGCTTTAGATTCTGCAACCACTTCAGGGGTTCCTTCAGCAACAATTTCACCACCTTTATCTCCACCCTCAGGCCCTAGATCAATAATCCAGTCAGCAGTTTTCACAACATCTAAATTGTGCTCTATAATAACAATCGTATTGCCTTCATCCCTTAGTCTAATGAGTACCTTAATTAGTTGATTCACATCATGAAAGTGAAGGCCGGTTGTAGGCTCATCTAAAAGGTAAAGAGTATTTTTATTGCTTCTTTTAGATAATTCCTTTGATAGTTTTATTCTTTGTGCTTCCCCACCAGAAAGAGTAACAGCATTTTGTCCTAATTTAATATAACCCAAGCCTACATCTATAAGTGTTGAGAGTTTATTATTGATTGAGGGAATATTTTTAAAGAATAGATATGCTTCATCCACTGTCATGTCTAAGACTTCATAAATGCTTCTTTCTTTATAGATAATCTCTAATGTTTCTCTATTAAATCGCCTGCCATCGCACACATCACACATCACATAGATATCAGAAAGAAAGTTCATTTCTACTTTAATTAGACCTCCTCCTTGACATGTTTCACAACGACCACCCTTCACATTAAAACTAAATCTTCCAGGTTTGTAGCCCCTTGATCTTGATTCTTGTGTGCCTGCAAATAATTCTCTAACAGCAGTAAATAAACCGGTATAAGTTGCTGGATTGGAACGTGGTGTTCTACCTATTGGGCTTTGACTGATATTAATAATTCTTTTGATGTCCTCATACCCACTGATCGATGTTGCTTCGAAATGATCAGAGATTTTATTTTCTAATTTAGAGCGAAGCAATGGCTTTAAAGTATTATTAATTAGTGTTGATTTACCAGAACCAGAAACGCCAGTCACACAAGTCAATAAATTCAGAGGTATTTCTGTGCTTAATGATTTGAGATTATTTTTGCAGGCATTTTGAATCCTAATTGCTTGTGATTTATTAGCCATAATTCTTTTCTTTGGAACTTTTATAGTTTTTTTGCCGTTTAGGTAATCTGCTGTTAACGATTTTTCTCCCTTGATAATGGATTCCAGACCCCCTTGAGAAACAATCTCACCGCCGTTATTACCAGCACCAGGCCCAAGATCTACGATATGATTTGCAGATCTGATTACCTCTTCATCATGTTCTACCACTATAACGGTATTACCTAAGTCTCTTAATTTTGTAAGCGTTTTAATTAATCGTTTATTATCGCGTTGGTGTAAGCCAATGGTAGGTTCATCTAAGACATACATTACACCTACTAGCCCAGAACCAATTTGGCTTGCCAATCTGATGCGTTGAGATTCCCCACCAGATAACGTTTCTGCACTTCTCTCTAAATTAAGGTAATTTAGACCAACATTTGATAAAAACTCCAAACGGTCAATAATTTCTTTAACAACATTCTTTGCAATTTCACCCCTGCTACCAGCTAACTTAAGTTGATGAAAAAAACTCAAGATTTCATTAATATTCATTTTCGTTAAATCTGAAATATTTGCTTTACCTATGAACACATTTCTAGCAGATTCATTTAGTCTGGATCCTTCGCATAAACTGCATGGTTTTGTGCTCATGAATTTAGATAAAGCATCTTTAACAGCTTGTGATTCAGTCTCCTTATATCGTCTTTTAAGATTAGGAATTACCCCTTCAAATGGATGTTTTCTGGATATTCTTTTACCGCCTCTTCCAGGGTAGTAGAATTGAATTTTCTCTTTGCCACTTCCATTAAGTAACATCTCTTTTATACCTTCACCATAGGAAGCATAGGGTTCTTCGATATCGAAACCAAAGTGTTTTGAGAGACTTCTAATTAAATGAAAATAATAAAAGTTTCTTTTATCCCATCCTCTAATAGCACCTTCAGAAATACTCAATTTATCATTCTTAATAACTAATTCTGGGCTAAAAAAATGTTCTACACCTAGTCCGTCACATACTGAACATGCTCCAGCAGGATTATTAAATGAGAAGGTTCTCGGTTCAAGCTCAGTGATTGAGTAACCGCATTCAGGACAGGCAAATTGATTAGAAAATAAATAAGCGGTGTCATTCTTTTCAGATGAGATTACCTTTGCTATGCCATCGGATAGATTAAGAGCGGTTTCGAATGATTCAGTCAGTCGTGGAGCAATCTCAGATTTTATGGAAAATCTATCGACCACTACCTCCACAGTATTATTTTTCTTTGCGTCAATAGTGGGCAGATCATCTATATCATATACAGCGCCATTAATTCGTAAACGGACAAAACCTCTAGATCTAATATTTTTTATTAATTCTAAATGCTCACCTTTTCTGTCACTCACCAATGGAGAGAGCAGAAGAAATTTTTTACCCTCTGTTAATTGCATCACTTGATCTACCATTTCACTGATATTTTGAATACCAAGCGTCCTTTTATGAGTTGGACATTTGGGCAGACCAGCTCTTGCAAATAGCAATCTCAAATAGTCATAAATCTCTGTTACAGTTCCTACAGTTGATCTAGGGTTATGGGAGGTTGTTTTTTGTTCTATAGATATTGCAGGAGATAACCCCTCAATCAGATCCACGTCAGGTTTCTCCATCATAGATAAGAACTGTCTTGCATAAGCAGATAGTGATTCCACATAGCGTCTTTGGCCTTCGGCATAAATAGTATCGAATGCAAGCGATGATTTCCCTGAGCCTGAAAGACCAGTGAGTACTATTAGTTGATTTCTAGGAAGCTCTAAGTTGAGATTCTTTAAGTTGTGAGTCCTGGCACCTTTTATTTTAATTTGATCCATAATAGAAAAAGAATTATCCAAACGTTCTATTGTAAATCTTTTTTAGATTGAGAGCCAAAAGCAAACGTTTTTGATACAATTAGTTTTTAAAAATTATTCAGAAAAATTAGGGAAAATTATGGCAAGAGGCATTAACAAAGTAATTGTTGTTGGTAATCTAGGAGCTGACCCAGACTCGAGAACTATGCCAAGCGGCAATGCAGTAACAAATATCAGTGTGGCAACTTCAGAATCATGGAATGACAAAGAAACCGGCGAGAAACAGGAAAAAACTGAATGGCATCGCGTTGTTTTTTTTGGCCGACTTGCAGAGATAGCTAGTGATTACCTTAAAAAAGGCTCTCAAGTTTATGTTGAGGGAAAATTGCAAACCAGAAAATGGGAGGATAAAGAAGGTAACGAACGTTGGACCACTGAAATTGTAGCTAACCAGATGCAAATGCTTGGTGAAAGAATGAGCCAGGGTACATCTAATCAGGGTAACGTTACTAAGCAAAATACTTCTTCTAATGAGTTTGTTGATGAAGAATTTGATGACGATATCCCATTTTAGCAATCAACCAATTAACCCATAATATTTCGGTGTCAAAAAAGATCTTTATAAAATCTTTCGGTTGTCAGATGAATGAATATGATTCATCTAAGATGCTTGATCTGATGCGCTTAGAAAGAAACATGGAACTTACTGATGATCCATCAGTAGCTGATCTCATCCTACTTAACACATGCTCTATTAGAGAGAAACCTCAAGAAAAAGTTTTTTCTCAGTTAGGTCGATGGAAAGAGTATAAAAAAATAAATCCTAATTTAGTCATAGGTGTTGGAGGGTGTGTTGCCAGTCAAGAGGGAACAAATATTATTAGAAGAGCGCCTTATGTTGATCTGGTTTTTGGCCCGCAAACATTACATCGTCTTCCAGCAATGTATGATCAAGTCATTAATTCAAGAGATCCTGTTGTTGATATTAGTTTTCCTAAAGTTGAGAAATTCACAATATTGCCGAAAACACCAGATATCAAGCCATCTGCCTTTGTTTCAATTATGGAAGGTTGCAGCAAGTTTTGTAGTTTTTGTGTTGTTCCTTATACGCGGGGCCTTGAAGTCAGTAGACCGCCTGAAGGTATTCTTGATGAAATACAAGATCTTGCAGACCGTGGGGTTAAGGAGGTCAATCTTTTGGGTCAAAATGTTAATGCCTATAGAGCCAAGGACTCAAGTGGGAGAAAGTTAAAATTAGCAGATTTGATCGAACAAGTTGCTGATATAAAAGCAGTAGAGAGGATACGTTTTACCACTTCTCATCCTTTGCAATTTACTGATGATTTAATCACTATTTTTGAGAATCCTAAGTTAGCAAATTATTTGCACTTACCGGTACAAAGTGGCTCTAACAAAATCCTTAAATTAATGGAAAGGAAACACAAAGTTGATCTGTATATCGAAAGAATAAGCAAGCTAAGAAAACTTAGGCCTGACATTAGCATATCGTCTGATTTTATCGTAGGGTTCCCCGGGGAAACTGATCATGATTTTCAAGAAACTTTAGATTTAATAGATGTTATTGGTTTTGATCAATCTTTTAGCTTTATTTTTAGTCCTAGACCAAATACTCCAGCAGCAAATATGGAAGACAATATTTCTTATAAAGTTAAATTAAATCGATTGGATCAACTGCAATCTAAGATTAATAATAATGCCAGACAGATTAGTCAAAATATGGTGGGCTCTGATCAAATAGTACTTGTAGAGAAAAAATCAAAAAAAGCTAAAACTCAATTAGCTGGCCGCACAGAAAATAATCGTTGGGTAAATTTTGATGGAGATGACAGCTTAATTGGTCAGTTAATAGAGCTAAGGATAACAGAGGCTCTTCCTAATTCTCTTCGGGCAAGATTTATTAACTAAAGATACACAGATAAATTGAAGACAAAAGAATTCCAAATTGAATCAATCGATAATTCCACGCTGGTTAATTTATTAGGCATTTTTGATTCTCATATGAGATCAATAGAAAGTGAATTAGAGATTAAGATTAAGACTAGAGGTAATACATTTGTTCTTTCAGGAGAAGATCAGGGACTTGAGACAGGAGAGAGAATTATCCATGATCTTTATTTGATGGCAAAAGATGAGAACTTAAATCAAGAAAAGGTTCACCTGATTATCAATAAGCACTTAAACAGTGAACATGATTTAGCAAATGGAACCAAATCTTTTGAAACTATAATCAGAACACCAAATAGAGAGATCAAAACACGAACAAAGAATCAATTTCACTATGTTGAAGCTATCCGAAGCAATGACCTGTCCTTTGGAATAGGTCCAGCGGGCACGGGTAAAACTTATTTAGCAGTTGCTGCTGCAATAGAATCACTTCAGAACCAAGAGGTTAAAAGAATTATTCTCGTTAGACCTGCTGTTGAAGCTGGAGAGAATTTAGGTTTTCTTCCTGGAGACCTTTCACAAAAAGTTGACCCATATCTTCGTCCAATGTATGACGCCCTATATGAAATGTTGGGTATGGACCAAGTTAATAACCTAATTGAGAGAAGAGCAATAGAATTAGCTCCACTGGCTTTCATGAGAGGTAGATCTTTGAATGAGAGTTTTATCATATTAGATGAGGCACAGAATACTACTGCAGAACAGATGAAAATGTTCCTAACTAGAATGGGTTTCGGTTCTAAATCTGTCATTAATGGTGATGTGACCCAGATAGACTTGCCTCCTGAGAAGATTTCTGGGTTAAAGCATGCCTTAGAGGTGCTTTCTGACGTTAACAGTATTGCTGTTGTTAATTTTGTGCACACTGATATTGTCCGGCATCGAATAGTGCAAAAAATTGTTGAAGCCTATAATAAATTCAAACAATCAATATGAAAACTGAAGACAGTTCTTTTATTGTCAATTTTCAATCATCAGATAATATGAATTTTCCCGTTGAAACATTGCTGGTCAACAAAGCTATCAAGATAGCCTATTCGCATGCTTCGCAAACTTATAATTACCCTGTCGGTGTCACACTGAGACTTGTTGATAGTGATGAAGGTCAATCCATTAACAAACAATTTAAGAAAATTAATAAACCAACAAATGTTTTAGCTTTCACTGGAGATCTTGAGAAAGAGAGAACATTAGGAATGAGCCCTCCTTTTCTAGGTGATATTATCGTTTGTTTACCTGTTGTTGAGAAAGAAGCTAAAGTATTGAATATAGAGGTGTCTTCACATTTTCTACATATGGTTATACATGGTTTTCTGCATTTACTAGGTTATGATCACAATACTGATAAAGAAGAAATAGAAATGATACAACTGGAGAATTTAGTTTTGACAGAATTAGGTATGGAGAATAGTGCATAGAATGATGTTATTTGATTCTATAAGGTCATTTTTTAAATCACAAAAGAAAGATCCTGAGAGTTTTTACTCTATGGTTCAATCCAGCCAATGGAAAAGCTTCATCGGTAAAGATGAAATTAAAATGATAAAAGGGGTTATTAAGGTCTCAGAGCTACAAGTGAGAGATATCATGGTCCCTCGGTCAAACATGATCGTTCTAGAAAGATCATTCGCAATTGATAGGCTGCTAAAAACAATCAGTGATTCTGGGCATTCAAGGTTTCCAGTGATTGGTGAGAACAAAGATGAAGTTTTAGGTATTTTATTGGCAAAGGATTTATTGAGGTTTTCTAAAGATAGTCAGGAGAATTTTGATATGGAAGGTTTTATTAGGCCAGCTACCTTTATCCCTGAGAGTAAACGATTAAAGATACTCCTAAAAGAATTTAGAAAAAGCAGGAACCATTTTGCAATTGTTGTTGATGAGTATGGGAGAACGGGAGGGTTGCTAACCATTGAGGATGTTCTTGAGCAAATTGTAGGTGATATTGAGGATGAATATGATGCTAAAGACATACCTATGATTAAAGAAGTGGGACACAAGCTATACATTGTTGATGCTTTAGTAAGAATAGAAGACTTTAATGATGCTTTTGGCACTGAATTCCTGGATGAGGATTATGACACTTTAGGAGGTTTGCTTATCAAGACTCTTGGTAGATTACCTAAAGAAGAAGAGACGATTGATCTCAAAACAATACAATTTAGAATTTTACAAGCAGATAATAGGCGCCTTAAGAGTATAGAAGTAAAAAAAATTGATTAAGCAATTATTAGCTTCTATTTTAACTGCTTTATTCTATGTATCAGGCTTTGAGCCATTTGGCATCGCCATCGCTCCTTTGTTCTGTCTAGCTTATCTCTTCTATTTTGCCTTAAACCACTCTCCAAAGAAGACAGCCATATTTTATTATCTGTTTGGGTTTTTCTGTTTCTCAATTGGATTATATTGGCTCTATATCAGTATTCATATCGTTAGTGGGTCGCCGCTGTGGTTAGCAATTCTATTGATAGGAGTTCTATCTGGAGTGATGGCTATATTTTATTGCTTGATTGGCTTTATTATTAGTTATTCTTACCAACTGTTTAAATCTAAATATTTAACATTAACTTTATTAGCGCCTGCAATCTGGACTCTTTCAGAGGTATTAAGAGGTTATGCATTTACAGGTTTCCCATGGTTGACCATAGGTTATAGTCAGAGTAGTACGTTTTTATCAGCATGGGCACCTATAGGGGGGGTTTATTTAGTGTCTTTTATCATTTCACTTATTGCAGGTTATTCTTTACTGATAAGCTCAAAAATACGACCTCTGCTCTCACTTTTTTGTTTGTTGATCATTATAGGAAGTTCTTTTTTTATTAAACCAATAGAGTGGACTGAAAGAGTGAATAAAGAATTTAGTGTAGCCCTAGTTCAAGGTGCTGTAGCCCAAGAAAAAAAATGGTTAACTACTGAGTTTATAAGAACTCTTACCTTATACCGAAACAGCCTTCTTGATTTAGACAACACAAATTTAGTTATTTGGCCAGAAGTGGCTATCCCTGCCTATGCAGAAAATGTTGAAGGTTATTTAGATGAATTGGAAGGCATTCTTAAAAAGCAAAATATAGATTTATTAATGTTAGGCATTAATACAAAAGGTAAAAATGGTGAAGTTTTTAATTCTGTGATCACCCTCGGCAGTGATGATAGAGTTTATCATAAAAGACACTTAGTTCCTTTTGGGGAATATTTTCCAGTTCCCAATTTTGTAAGAGAGTGGTTACAAAAGATGAAGTTACCAAATAGAGATATATCAGTAGGGTCGGAAGATCAAGAGATGCCTAAATTGAACCAATATTTCATCGCCACCTCTATATGTTATGAGGATATATTTGGTTATGAATTACACGATTTTATGCCGTTAGCTAATGTCTTAGTGAATGTTACCAACAATGCTTGGTTTGGAGAATCCATAGCCTCCTCACAGCATTTTCAAATGTCGAGAATGCGAGCAATAGAAACTGGCAGGTATCTTCTAAGGTCAACCAACACAGGGATTACTGCTATCGTTATGCCAGATGGAAACATTCAGAAAGAATTGGAGCCTTACAATTTCTCAATTCTGCAGGGCAACTTTTACCCAATGATGGGTGAAACACCGTATTCCAGGTTTGGTGATTTATTCGTTCTATTATTAATGACATTGATTATGACTTTAGGGTGTTTTATAGGTATCCTGCGTTTAAAAAATAAAAATGTCTGAAAATAAATACAATCCAAGAGAAATAGAAGCTGAGGCTCAAGAATTTTGGGAAGAGAAGAAAGTTTTTGAAGTATCTGAGGACCTAGAAAAAGAAAAGTTTTATTGTCTATGTATGTTCCCATACCCAAGTGGAAGGTTACACATGGGTCATGTACGGAATTATACTATTGGTGATGTAATTTCTAGATATCAAAGAATGCAGGGTAAAAATGTTCTTCAACCCATGGGTTGGGATGCCTTTGGTCTGCCTGCTGAAGGTGCAGCAATTAAGAATAAAATGGCCCCAGCTCAGTGGACTCGGGAGAATATCACCTACATGAAGCATCAGTTAAAACTGCTGGGTTTTGGTTATGATTGGACTAGAGAGTTAGCAACCTGTGATCCTGATTATTATCGTTGGGAACAGTGGATGTTTACAAGATTATATGAGAAAGGATTAGCTTATCGAGATAAAGCAATAGTCAATTGGGATCCAGTTGAAAATACGGTATTAGCTAATGAACAAGTGATTGATGGAAAAGGCTGGCGCTCAGGAGCTACAATTGAACGGAGAGAATTACCACAATGGTTTTTGAGAATAACAAATTATTGTGAAGAATTATTATCGGGTTTAGATAACCTTGAATGGCCTGAACAAGTCAAAGTAATGCAGAGAAACTGGATTGGCCGATCTGAAGGGTTTGAGATTGATTTCAGATCTGAATCTGGAGAGATAATTGTTGCCTATACAACGAGACCCGACACCCTGTTTGGTGCAACGTATATGGCACTGGCACCAGAGCATCCATTAGTTCAAGCGACTGCAAAAAATAATACTAAGGTTGCTAAATTTCTGGAAGAGACAAAATCCCAGTCTGTTTCTGAGGAGGCATTAGAGAAAATGGATAAAATTGGAGTTCCATTGGGGATAAAAGCAATTAATCCGATTAATGGAGAAAGCATACCAGTGTGGGCAGCAAACTTCGTTTTGATGACTTATGGCACAGGCTCAATTATGTCTGTTCCAGCTCATGATCAAAGAGATTTTGATTTTGCGAAAAAATATGACCTTGATATAAAGCCCGTTATTGTTCCTAAGAAAGGCTCTAAGGAACATGATTTTGAAGTTTCAGCATTCATTGATCAAGGAGAATTAATCAATTCTGAAGAATTTAATGATTTAGATTCTAATGAAGCAAAAACAACAATAGGGGATCGTTTAGTTAGCGGAGGTCTGGCTAAAAAAGTTATCAACTATCGTTTAAGAGACTGGCTAGTTTCAAGACAACGATATTGGGGTGCCCCTATACCAGTATTAACCAATGAAAAAGATGAGATCATTGCAGAAAAAGATGAAAATCTTCCAGTTATATTGCCGGAAGATGTTCAATTTGATGGAGTGCAATCACCAATAAAATCCATGAAAGAATTTTTTGAAGTGACGTTAGATGATCAAGTAACTCACATTCGAGAAACTGATACCTTTGACACTTTTATGGAATCTTCTTGGTACTATGCCCGCTTTTGTTCTAGTGATTCTCAGGAGAAAATGCTCGATGAAAGAGCTAAATATTGGTTGCCTGTAGATTTGTATATTGGTGGTATTGAGCATGCTATTCTTCATTTATTGTATGCTCGTTTTTATCATCGATTATTGAGAGACGAGGGATTAGTCGAAGGGGATGAACCTTTTAAGCGGTTATTAACACAAGGCATGGTACTTAATAATGGTGCTAAGATGTCCAAATCGATGGGTAATACAGTTGATCCTGAAGAAATGATCAATAATTACGGGGCCGATACAGTTCGATTATTTATGATGTTCACCGCTCCACCTGAGCAATCTCTTGAATGGTCTGATAAGGCAATCAATGGTTCTTTTAGATTTTTGAAAAGGTTATGGACACTGGTTCAATCAAGACGTGATGATTTGTTAAATACAGAAGAGATTAATTCACAGGACGATTTCAATGAAAAGCAGGCAATACTAAGGAGAAAGACTCATCAAACTATTGCGAAAGTAAGTGATGATATTGGTCGAAGATATACATTTAACACAGCAATAGCAGCAGTTATGGAGTTAGTCAATGACATTAATGTTTTTCAAATTGAAGATGAAATAGATCAGAAAGTTGCTAAAGAAGCTATCACTTCTGTCCTGTTGTTACTTGCGCCGATTGTTCCTCATATTTGTAATCGTTTATGGCTGGATCTTGGTTTTGATCAACCTATTATAGATGAAGTTTGGCCTAAGCATAATCCAGACCTGATGATGACAGACACCTTAGAAATTATTGTTCAGGTCAATGGAAAACTGCGTTCAAAAATTACTGTTGATAGCTCTATAGGAGATCCTGAACTAGAACAGTTAGCATTAATGGATGAAAAAATAAAAAAATACACTGACGACCAGACAATTAAAAAGATTATCATTGTTCCTAAAAAGTTAGTTAATATCGTTATCTAATGATTTTTCTTAAACAATTAACC
Organism: uncultured Woeseia sp.; assembly: GCA_964416745.1. GTDB lineage: Bacteria > Pseudomonadota > Gammaproteobacteria > Steroidobacterales > UBA11654 > CACPJA01. Next base: position 30,687 of record CAYQEV010000006.1, on the reverse strand, counting down.
TTTGTGATTTGTCTACTGTTTCTAACCGGCTGTGGTTTTGAGCTTCAGAATACCGGAGATTTAAAACAAACAATTAATATCATCCATATACAAACCAATGATCCTTATACCGTCTTTTACAGGAATATAAAAAATCAATTTAGAGAAAGTGGCGTAAGAGTCACAGATGACAGAGAAGAAGCAGCTTATGTTTTAGTTATTGAGAAAGATTTTTCTAATGACAGGGTGCTAAGTATTTCTGCTCAAAACACTCCAAAAGAGTATGAAATTGTATATCAGGTTCAATGGTCTCTATTTAAGGACAAGACCCAGTTAATCTCTAGTGTGAAGCATCTGGAACTTCAAGATTATAGTTTTGATCAAAATCAATTATTGGGTAAAAGCAAGGAAGCAGAATTTATAATGGATTCACTTGCAACTAGGATTTCTAGAGCAGTTTTAGCAAGATTAGGTACTATTTAAGCATGTCAACACTCCATTTCACATATTCAACTATGAATGCCGGGAAGTCTACAGCACTTCTACAAGCTAATCATGGTTATCAGGAAAGAGGTATGCATACCATGATCTTTACTTCAGCTAGGGATGATCGGTATGGTGATTCTGAGATTGTTTCGAGGATTGGATTAAGAGCTGATGCAGAAACTTTCTCAGAATCAGATAATTTATTTAATATAGTAAAAGCAAATCACAATAATACACCTCTTCATTGTGTATTAATTGATGAGGCTCAATTTCTTACAAAGGAACAAGTTTTACAGCTAGGACAAATAGTTGACCAATTAAAGATCACTGTGATGGCATATGGGATAAGAACAGATTTTCAAGGGGAATTATTTGATGGGAGCAAGTACCTCTTGGCTTGGGCGGATCGATTGAAAGAATTAAGAGCTGTGTGTCACTGCGGAAAGAAAGCCACAATGATTGTAAGAGTAAATGATGATGGTGAAATACTTCGAGAGGGCGAACAAATTGATATTGGCGGCAATGAAAAATATCTTTCCTTATGCAGAAAACATTTCTACTCCGGAACTGTGGAGTAGTTTTAAGAGTCTAAGAAATTACTCCAACCACTAAGCCTGTAAAACAAGAAGCTAATGTGGCTGCAATAAGCGCTTTACCGCTCACTGATATTAAGTCATCTTTTCGATTGGGTACCATGGTACCAATCCCACTTAATAGAATCCCAACGCTCGATAGATTAGCAAAACCACAGAGGGCATAGAGCATAATAATACGACTTTTCTCGGATAAAGCATTTGCATCAATCCCAGATAAGTTGATGTATGCAACAAACTCATTAAGTATAAATTTCACGCCCAGTAAGGAACCTGCCAACTGTATTTCTGATTGTGGAATACCCATACACCATGCAATTGGTGCAAAAATCCATCCTGCAATTCGTTCTAATGTCACAGGTTCTCCCATGACAGGAGGTAATATATACTCAAGTCCATTATTTGCTAAGCTAACAATTGTAATCAGCACAAGAAGTAGAGCAGCAATATTGAGAGTTATTTGAAGACCATCTGCTGTCCCTGATGTTAATGCATCCATGGTGCCTCTATAGAGTTTTGATTTTTCAATCTCACTTTCATCTTCAGTTTTTTTATCACTTGGCATCATGATATTGGCATACATAATTGCAGCTGGTACTGAAATAATTGATGCAGTGAGAAAATGCCCAATCAGGTTAGTCTCATAAAGACCTGAAAGCATTGTAACGAAAACAACCATGACCCCACCTGATATAGTTGACATGCCCACAGTCATGAGAACCAATAGTTCATGTTTGGTCATTTTACTTAAGTAAGGCCGAACCAATAAAGGCGCTTCAACTTGTCCGAAAATGATGTTAGCAGTTGCACTTAAACCTATTGGTCCACCTACATTTAAAGGTTTTTTAAATATTGTGGAAATAATTTTGATAATGATAGGTAAAATTCTCCAATGCCAAAAAATAGCTGATAAAGCAGAGACCACTATAATCAACATTAAACCTGAGAATATAAAAATATTAGCAAACGCAGGATCTATTACTTCAAATGGTTTTGGAGCCCCTTCTGCTAGATAACCAAAAACAAAACCAGTGCCTTTATCAGTTGCATCTTTTAAAGCTAAAACACCTTGAGACAGGGAATTAAACATATTTGTGATGGGCGGCACTTTGATTAGCAGGAAGGCGAGCAAGAATTGTAAGACAATAGCATTAGTTAGATAGAACAGGTTTATTTTCTTTTTATTGGTAGAGAAAATAGCCCCTAGAAATATAAGGATTAATCCTCCTATTATTACCTGTATGTGTTCCATGATTTAACCAGTCTACAGTAGTTTAATTTCATATAAACGTTGTTGAAGAAAATCATCTGCCATTATTCCTTCTGGATAGAGGTTAGGGTGATCATCATCAATGCATGTTGGGAGTGTTTCTATGAACCAGTCGGGGTTTGGATGTAAAAAAAATGGGATGGAATAACGTGATGTGTTCTTAGCAATATCAGAGGGAGTGGTAACTCGATGAAGCACAGAGGGTAAACGGTTATTAGTGAATCTTTCTAGCATATCACCAATATTGCATACAACTGTGCTTTGAGGAGTGTCGATAGGGTGCCATTCATCGTTAACAAAAATTTCTAGCCCTGGTTTATTTCCTCCAATTAGAAGAGTAATAAGATTAATATCACCATGAGCTCCGGATCTTTCGCCATTATCTTCTGCAACAGGTGGGTAGTGTATCGTTCTTAAAACACTATTCCCATTATTGATGTGTGGTTCAAAATAACCCTGTTCAAGATCTAAATATAAAGCAACTGCTTCCATCAGTTCTTTCCCAAACTGATCAAAAGCATTAAATAGTTCAGTTATTTTTGATCGAAATTCTTCAATTTCGTCTGCGTACTGGTTATCAAACATATATTTCCTGTATGGATGATTGGGTGGTAACTCTCTTCCCATTTGCCAGAATTCTTTTAAGTCTGCATGTTGTCCACCCTTAGGTGTTTCAATACGATAAGGCGTATAACCTCTTGCACCTCCTAGATCTTTTAAGAAATATTGCATTTTAATATCATCATTTAGTGAAAAGAATGTTGCGAACATTTCAATTGATTCACTGACTAAACTATTTGATATGGGATGATCATTAATGCCGCAAAACCCTGATAATTTATGATTATTACCAAGTTGATGTGCAAAAGCCTCTGGGTCTTTATCCCAGAGTTCATAACTAATTGTCTCAACAATACTCATTTATAATTTTGTTGGGTTTGGTGCATCACCATAAATTTCTTTGGGATCAAAAGTTTTCTCTGAATCTGTAAATTCAAGTTTAACTTCACCATTTTTAAAGTTAATTCTTCGGTAAAAACAAGTTCTATAGCCAACATGACAGCTTGCTCCACCAATGACTTCAACTTTAGCCCAAATTGCATCTTGATCATCATCAATTTTAAGTTCGACTACATTTTGGTAAAAACCACTGGTTGCACCCTTATGCCAAATCAGATTCCTGCTGCGACTGAAATAATGCATTTGACCTGTGGTAATAGTTTTTTCCAAAGCATCTGAATTCATATAACCGTGCATCAGAAGTTCACCTGATTCGTAATCTGTTGCCACAGCAGGTAATAATCCTTTTTTATCGAATTTAGGAGCTAACTCTGATCCTTCCTCAACCTGTTGGATGTTCAGCCTTTTAGAAAATAAGTTTTTTGTATTCAATTCATGAACCCCAGAATCTTATTGAAACATTAGGTATTATAACTTTCATAAATGCAATAAAAATAATTAATGAATATAAAACTCTACAATACATTAGCAGGAAAGAAACAAAACTTTATCCCAATTAATTCTAATCGGGTCACCATGTACATTTGTGGGCCCACCGTTTATAGCTATCCACATATAGGGAATGCAAGAGGGCCAGTGATTTTTGACATACTTGCAGGGCTTTTAAAAAGAGAATATGAATTAATTTATGTGCGAAATATTACAGATTTGGACGACAAAATTTATGAAGCAGCAAAGTCTGAGCAAAGCGATGTTTCAGAAATTACTCAACGATATACCAAGATTTATCATCAAGATATTTCAGCACTGGGAGTTAAAGATCCAGATATTGAACCTAGAGCCACTGATCATATTAAAGAAATGATAGAGATGATTGAAGATCTATTGGCTAAGGGTCATGCCTATGAGAATGAAGGACATGTCTTGTTTAGCGTCGATTCATATAATGACTATGGTTCTTTATCAAATAGACAACATGAGGATCAGATAGCTGGTTCTAGAGTTGCTATTGCAACTTATAAAAGAAATCCAAGAGATTTTGTATTATGGAAGCCTTCCACATCAGATTTACCTGGCTGGGAGAGTCCCTGGGGAGTTGGTAGACCGGGATGGCACTTGGAATGTTCGGCAATGGCTAAAAAATATTTAGGGGAAACACTTGATATTCATGGTGGCGGGTCAGATTTAATTTTTCCTCATCACGAAAATGAATGCGCACAGAGTATTTGTTCTCATAAAGGCAAGCCTTTTGCAAATTTTTGGGTGCATCATGGCATGATTGATTTTAATGATACTAAAATGTCAAAATCAGAGGGTAATCTCCTATTAATCAGGGATTTGCTTGATGAAACACCTGGAGAGGTGGTTCGCATGGCGCTTATAAGTACCCACTATAGAAAGCCTATTAATTGGTCTAATGACCTTGTTAAAGATTCTAAGAAGAAATTGGATCGTCTTTATACCGCCATTCGAAAAGTTGATACATTCCAAGACACAGAGCCTTCTAATGAGGTTTTGTCAGCACTAGCAGATGATTTAAATACACCAAAAGCCTTAAGTGCTTTATTTAATATAGTTAAGCTAATCAATAACTCTGAAGATCCTATCGAGAGAGAGAAATACGCCTCAACCTTGGTCGCCTCAGCATCTCTACTAGGACTAATGACACTGAGTACAGATGAATGGTTTAAAACCTCATCTAATAAAGCCTTAACGAGAGACGAAATTGAGCATTTGATCAGTCAAAGAGAGCAGGCAAGGAAATCAAAAAATTTTTCAGAATCTGATAGGATCAGGAATGATTTATTAAACAAGGGGGTTCTCATCGAAGACGGTCCAGATGGGACAGAATGGAGATACGAAGATTAACTATTTTTAGGTTATGTAACATTGGATTCAGTTAGAGACATAGAAGAAACAATAGCAAAAGAATTTGAGATTTTTGATACTTGGATGGAGAAGTATGAGTATCTTATTGATCTAGGAAGACAATTAGAGACATTCCCAGATGAATGGAAAATCAATGATCATCTGGTTCGTGGGTGTCAGTCACAAGTTTGGTTTAAAACCCATCTCCAAGATAATCTTTTTATTTGTAAGGCGACTAGTGATTCTGCGATTGTTTCAGGTTTAATCGCCTTGTTATTAAGAATATATAACAATAAAGAGCCAGCTGATATTGTCACCACAGAGCCAACCTTTATTTCAATGATTGGATTAAATGAACACCTCAGTTCAACTAGAAATAATGGATTGAATGTTATGATACAGCGCATCAAGCAAGATGCTCAGTTGATGCTTTAAATTATTGATGCCCATTCGTAGGAAAAAGTCTCAGTGAAATTTTTGATCCAATTGTACCAATCTTATGTTTCACCATTCTTTAAGCCACAGTGTCGGTATCAACCGACTTGTTCTCAATATGCAATTGAAAGCTTAGATCGTTTTGGGTTTATGAAAGGTACCTATTTAATGCTTTTGAGAATTTTTAGATGTAACCCTCTGTTCAAACCCGGTTACGATCCAGTACCAGAAAAGTTTCAATTTTTTTCTAAATCAAGAGATGTTTAGATAATGAGACCTGAAACTATCAGTATTCTTAGATGCCCCCAGACTGGGGAAGAGTTAAAATTGTTTCTGATAAAAGATTACAAAAGTGAACCAAATAATAAGTCAGAAAATGAACTTAATATTATTAAAGAATATTGTGTTAACAACCAATTATCAAAAGTTTTGTATAATTCAAGCTTAACGTTTTTGTACCCTGTTATTGATGAGATACCAATGCTCGATCCATTCAAGGCTATACCCATAGGCGGTAATTCTTGAAACTCAATTCTAATGAGCTAAGTCAACATTTGAAGGGCGGGCTTCATGGAATCTATTTTCTACATGGTGCAGAAGATTTATTGCTAATAGAGAGCCTCGATAAACTTAGAGCCAACGCTTTTAACAATGAATTTAAGGAGAAATCTCGTTTTACTGTAAGTGGCCGTTTTAACTGGGATCATGTACTTGGTGATTTAAAAACTCAGTCTCTTTTTGCTGAGAAAAAAATATTAGAGATTCATATGCCTAATTCTAGACCAGGCAAAAAAGGTTCTGAGGCTTTAATTCAGTTAGTTGAAGAAATTGCTGAGGACCAACTATTAATTATTATTTGTGGCAAACTGGAAAAAGACATCTTGCGTTCTAAGTGGGTTGGCTTTTTAAATAAAAAATCAGTTTCTGTGGAGTGCAAAAAAGTTTATCCATCACAATTACCTATGTGGATTAAATCTAGGTTGAGAGATCAGGGATTATCTATTGATCGAGAAGCACTGGATATGTTTGTAGCTCTTACTGAGGGCAATCTTTTTGTGGCCATGCAATCGATAGACAGACTATTATTAATGAAGACAGAGAAGTCAGTTACTAAGGAAGATATTAACCAATGTGTAGCTGATGGAGCCCACTTTGATCTCTTCCAGTTAACTGATGCCGCAATAATGAAAAAACCATCTAGGGTATTGAGGATATTTGAAAGTTTAAAAAAAGAGGGCATGCAACCCTTTGAGTTAATGAGAGTTGTCAACTGGGAAATTAAAAACTTATACGATCTAATGATTGATATTGGCGATGGTATTTCAGTCAATAAAGCGATGCAAGAGGCCAGAGTATGGCCAAGCAAACAGAAAATGATTGGATCATTTTTACAGTCAATCGATAAGCAACATATGGACGATATATTGGATCAAGCTTGCTCAGTCGATAAGATTATTAAGGGAGTTAATAAAGGCAATCCATGGGATGAAATTAGCCGACTACTCTTTATGTTTGCTTCAAAACCAAGGACTTATTAATGATTGAATCCAAGACCAATTCTTTAACTTTGGCATTATCAGTTCTTGATGATATGAAGGCACAGAGTGTTAATAACATTGATGTATCTGAATTAACTTCGATTAGTGATTACATGATTTTTTGCACAGGCACATCAAGCAGGCATGCACGATCAATAGTCGATAAAATCAGCGAGAAAGCAAAACGATCAAAACACCCGATATTAGGTATAGAAGGGTATGATTCTGCTCAATGGATTCTGATTGATTTAGGAGAAGTTATTGTTCATGTGATGCTTGATGAAGTGAGAACTTTTTATAAGCTCGATGACCTTTGGAGCGTTGGCGCATCTGTATAGTGTATGAAGATAATTATTATTTCTATAGCTTCAAAAAATACGAATTATGACGTTCTAATCTCTGACTATAAAAAAAGACTCCCATCACATATTAAAATTGAACACTTAAGGATTCCTATTGGTAGGAGATCCAAAACAAAATCTGTGAAAGATATTGTCCAAGCTGAAGGTAAGCGTTTATTAAAAATGATTAAGAACCACGATATCTTGATCGCCTTGGATGAAAAAGGCGACATGTTGTCTACTAAGGAATTAGCTAATTCTATGAATCATTGGTTTCAAGATGCTGTTAATCCAATCTTTGCTATAGGAGGTCCAGATGGATTCTCAAAAGAGGTTTTAGATCGAGCAAATATGCAGTGGTCACTTTCTAAACTTACATTGCCTCATGCCATGGTTCCTGTGATTATTATTGAGCAGATTTATAGATCATGGAGCATGTTGAATAATCAGCCATACCATCGATCATAAGTTCATTTTAGGTTCATATTTTTGGCCTACACTTTCTGAATAAAATAGATATTATTATGTCGTGATGAAAAAACTTATTTTAATTTTAGTAATTTTTTTTGGGCTGTGGTTAATTGTCTTGTATCAGACTGAAACCATGGTTAATAAGTTATTAAATCAAGAGAAAGATTCAATTAAACTCAGGATAGAGAAACAACTCTCAATGGATATCAGTTTTGAATCTGTTCGCATTGACTACTCAAAAGAAGACTATGTAAAGTTTAGGCCTAGATTAATATTTACTGACTTCTCAACCAGATTGAATACTGATGATCTCTCACCTGTTGATGTAGATCAATTCGAAGTTGAAATTGATGTTTGGAATTCAATTATTAATCAATCTGTGCTGATTAAATCCATTGTCATTGATGGAAGCGATATTGATTTTAGTCACCAAGATGATTCAGGATTTTTACTAAACAATGTTCCTATAAAGCAATTATTTTTCTTCAGAAAACCAGGGTTGAAAAGACCTTCTTTAGAGCTAAAAAATATTACTTCAAGGGCTATTGATATTGAAAACCTACAGAAAAAAATAGGTCTTGCTAATATTTTACAAGGTGATGATGTAAAGATTAATACTAACTTTTATTGGGGTCAGATACCTCGAAAGACTGATATTACATCGGGAAATGGAATACTCAACATCAAGGTCAAAGATGGTGAGATTAATACTCAAAATAGAGTGCCAGGGTCAGTATTGTCTCTTTTCAGTTTTTCAGAGCTTCCAAAAAGATTATTACTCGATTTTAGAGATGTCTTTGCGGAAGGTTTTATTTTTGATCGTTTAGAGGCTGATGTGGTTTTCAAAGATAATATTGCGTACACATGTAATCTATCAATTTATTCATCCACTGCTGATGTGATCATTTTGGGTGGAACAAATATCCGTGAACGTACCTATAATCAAATCGTCATTGTCCAACCCGCTATTTCTGACTTACTCCCTGGCGGTGCAGTAATGTTTGGTGGGCCTGCTGCTGCAGCTTCTGTGTTTTTATTAACAAAAATACTAAGACGACCTTTGAAAGATGCAGGGCTAGCTTACTATTCAGTGAATGGAAGTTGGGATAAACCGCTTATAGAAGAGGTTAAGGGGGATGAAATTGACCTCGAGCTAATCGATAATTGCAGTGACTATCTACCTGATGTTGATCAGAAGACCCAATCACTTAATAATTAATCAGAAATCCTTTAAAATTAAGACCATGAGATTTGCAGCTGTTCAAATGAATTCAACTGACATTGTTGAAGACAACTTATTACTAGCACAGTCATTAATTATTCAGGCAAAAGAAGAGGGTGCAGATATAGTTTTATTGCCTGAAAATTTTGCATTTATGGGTTATCCAAAGCAAATTATTAAGGACGTTATGGAAGACTTTGAGAAAGGCCCAATCCAAACCTTCATGTCACAACAAGCACAAGATCAAGATATTTGGATTGTGGCGGGCTCAGTTCCTATAAAATGTAACGAAGCAGACAAAAGTTTTACTCGATGTATCGTATACGATAATAAGGGCAGGATAGTAACTTACTATGACAAGGTACATTTATTTGATGTGACAGTTAATGGTAAGAAATATAATGAATCATCATCCATCAAAGCAGGGAATAAGTTGGTTAGTATTAAAACACCCTGGTGTACAGTTGGCCTTTCTATTTGTTATGACATAAGATTTCCAGAGCTTTATCGGAGTTCCGATATCATTGGTGTTGATGTGTTAACTGTGCCTGCTGCCTTTACTAAAGAAACTGGGCAAGCGCATTGGCAGACTTTATTAACATCAAGAGCTGTTGAGAATTTATCGTATGTGGTTGCTTCTGCACAATGGGGAGAGCATTATGGGTCAAGAACCACGTATGGCCATAGTGTAATTATAAACCCATGGGGTGAGACAATGGATTTGCTTAGAACCGGGAATGGTATTGTTATTAGTGACATAGATCTTGATCGAATTAAATCTGTTCGAGAATCATTTCCTGCGTTAAATCATAAGGTATTGTTTAATGACTAAAGAGCAACAATCTATGACCAGTGAAGCCTTGTATTCAAAGGTAAAATCTTCTCTATTGGATCCCTATAATATTTCCACAGAGGATTTAAATCTGATGATGTCACAAATGTTATCTAAAGGGATAGATATGGGAGATATATATTTTCAGAATATTCATCAAGAATCTTGGACTTTAGAAGATGGTTTAGTAAAGAAATCATCTTATTCCAGTCGACAAGGAGCAGGCTTCCGGTCAATCATTAATGAACAATCAGGTCTGGCCTATTCAGAGTCTTTTGAAAAAGAAGCTCTGCTACAAGCAGCAAAAGCTTCTTCAAGTATTGCTAAATCAGGAAAAACAGATACTTTTAGAGTCGAAGGACCAGAATCTAATGATCATTATTACCCATTTATCAATCCTATTGATTCTATAGAGGATAAACAGAAAATTGAACTTCTGCAGACTATTGATACCGCTGCTCGCTCCAAAGATCATCGAGTTAAAGAGGTGGTGGCTTCACTTGCAGGCAGTTTCCAAAATATCTTAATTGTTTGTCAATCAGGACGCTTAGCAGTGGATATTCGCCCGATGGTAAGACTGAGCTTAAGTGTGATTGTTGAAGACAATGAAAGAAGGGAAAGAGGAACAAGCGGCGGCGGTGGAAGAATGGACTACGCTTTTTTTGATGAAAATAGAATCAAAGGCTATGCCTCGGAAGCTGTAGACCAGGCATTAATTAATCTTGAAGCTATTGAAGCACCAGCAGGAGAAATGACCGTTGTTCTAGGATCGGGATGGCCAGGAGTTCTTATTCATGAAGCTATTGGGCATGGTTTGGAAGGGGACTTTAACCGTAAAAAAACCTCTGCATTTTCAGGTTTAATGGGTGAGCAGGTGGCTTCATCAATCTGTACAGTGATTGATGATGGCACCATTTCTGAAGCCAGAGGCTCACTTAATATAGATGATGAAGGAGAGCCCACACAGCGTACTGTACTAATTGAAAATGGCAAACTCTGCAATTACATGCAAGATCGATTGAACGCTAAACTCATGAAGTCAAAATCAACAGGGAATGGAAGAAGGGAATCATATTCTATGCAGACAATTCCTCGCATGACCAATACCTTTATGTTGGGAGGTCAACACAAACATCAAGAGATTATTGAATCAGTAGAGGACGGTATTTATGCAAAGAATTTTGGTGGTGGACAAGTGGACATCACATCAGGAAAATTTGTATTTTCAGCTAATGAGGCTTATTTAATTAAAAAAGGAAAATTAGATAGACCTATTAAGGGGGCTATGTTGATTGGTGACGGCCCATCAGCACTCAATCAGGTCACAATGATTGGAGACAATCTAGCGCTTGATCCTGGTATTGGTAATTGTGGCAAGGACGGACAAACAGTTCCGGTTAATGTTGGGCAACCAACCATGAGAATTGAAAATCTTACCGTTGGTGGAACTGCTTAGTCGAGTGTAGCACTAAGAACTTTCTCAGCTTGTTCGGCCCTATAATTTTTTAGTTGTTTAGCAAGGGACTCATCTTTCAAAGCCATAATTGATATAGCATATAGCGCGGCATTAATCGCTCCAGGTTTACCAATAGCAACTGTTCCTACAGGAATGCCTGGAGGCATTTGAACAATTGCCATGAGTGCATCCATGCCATCAAGTGAGCCAGCAATTAAGGGAACGCCAATAACAGGTATGGTTGTTTGAGCTGCCACTACCCCAGGTAAAGCTGCTGCAAGCCCTGCACCTGCTATAAAGACTTGAGTTCCATTCTTTTCAGCCTCGACTATGAACTCTTCTAATTGTTTAGGAGTTCTATGAGCAGAGAGAACTCTAGATTCATGTTCTATACCAAATTTATCCAGTAATTTTGAAGCATTAGACATCACATCCCAATCGGATGCGGAACCCATAACAATTGCTACTTGAATACTCATAGTCTAATTCTACAATGTCTTATTTAGTCTGTCTAAGTAAGATAGAATAAACAGACAAATGTTATTGAGAAAATATGCATAGTAACGATCATCATAAAAAGGCCGAATTGGCTTTAAAACATGCTATTGATATGGGGGCCGATCAGGCCAGTGTCAGATTTTCTAATGGAGAAGGGTTTTCAGTGACAGCACAAAACGGAGCCATTGAGACTGTAGAGGACTACAAAGATCAAAGTTTTACAGTAACTGTTTTTTTGCAAAAGTCTATAGGTTCAGCCAGTTCAAATAACTTGGATGAACTAGCTATCAAAACCACTGTTGATAAAGCCTTTAGCCTTTCTAGCTTGACTGCTAGTGATGATTGTAATGGTTTAGCTGATAAAGAACATATGGCAAACAAAGCAATTGATTTAGATCTATATCATCCTTGGGATCTTGATATTGAAAAAGCAAAACAAATAGCAATAGAGTGCGAAGAAGCCGCATTAGAGTCTGACAATAGAGTGGTTAATTCAGAAGGAGCAACTGTTGGTAGTTATATTACTAAATCCTTATTTGCAAATTCTCATGATTTTATAGGATACAGTGAGGCGACTGGGCACACGATAAGCTGTACCGCAATTGCACAACAAGATGGTTCTATGGAAATGGATTATGACTACACAAGTGCTCGTCATCATGAAGACCTTGTGGGGCATAAAATAATTGGTCATCAAGCCGGCTTAAGAGCAGCTGAAAATTTAGGTTCAAGAAAAATAAAAACACAAAAAGCCTCTGTAATTTTTTCTCCCAGAGTCTCTGGTAGTCTGGTTAGTCACATCATGAATGCTATAAGCGGATCAAGTTTATATCGTAAATCGTCTTTTTTATTGAATGCTAAGGACAAACAAATTTGCCCAGACTTTATAACAATTAAAGAGGAACCTCACTTGAAACGTGGGTTTTCAAGCAGCTACTTTGATGCCGAAGGAGTTCAAACTAGATCGAGGAGCATTATAGAGAGTGGTGTGCTTAAAGGGTATTTATTATCAAGTTATTCAGCACGCCGATTAGGAATGGAAACCACTGGTAATGCAGGCGGCCATCATAATTTGATTCTAGAACCAACTGATGAACATGATATGGAATCAATGATAAAAAATATGACATCAGGTTTCCTGATCACAGGATTGATTGGTTACGGGGTTAATATGGTTAACGGTGATTATTCTAGGGGAGCTAACGGTTATTGGGTTGAAAATGGTGAAATTGCATATCCTGTCAGTGAAGTAACAGTAGCCGGCAATCTGAAAGATATGTTAATGCAAATCACTGCAGTGGGGAATGATCCTGAAAAAAATGGCTCTATTTACTCCGGTTCTATTTTAATGGACAACTTAATGATCGCAGGAGAATAAATGCATACAAGATTAACAAGTTTAATATTCTTATTTCTGTTTTATGCACCCATTCATGTTTTTGGACATGGGGCAGTGCAAAGAGCATCAGAATTAAAAGACAGTGAAGTACGTTTGTTTGTTGCCGACAATATGGATGGATCGGTTGTGGTTGTTGATTTTCCAGATGGAGAAATCACCCACAGAGTGTCAACTTCTCCTTCAATCATGATTTTGGCATCAAATAAAGACAACAAATATATTTATGCAATGCGAGGCAGGGACACGGATGATGATCTTACCAGTATTCTAAGCACCGGCTTTGATATGAAGGAACAGCAATTTAGGAAACCTCATGTTATTAGAACAATCAAAACCGATACTCCAGGTGGCCCAAGGGACAACAAAATGGCAACTGTTGGTGGTTATGATGCCATCTTGACAGAAGGTGAAGCAGAAGTGGTCATCATTATGTCAGATGATATCGATGGTTATTCTGAGCTAAAAACCAAACGTTACAAGATAGCGGCACCTGATCACTATCATTATTTAGAGGGTGAGACTTATCTTTATATAGGGCATCTCTTCAACGGTTTTGTCCAAGTTCTGGATCGATCAACTGGCGAGGAAGTGAAAAGGATTAACGGATGCCCTAGATTGCATGGGATGACAGAAGATGAAGAATCTGGGCGGTTAATTTTTTCATGCGCTAGAGATGTTATTGTGGTCGGAACATTAGGAGAAGAAAAAGCAAAACTCATCGCAAGAGTTCCCTACCCAGAAAACACAGGAAGAGGTTGTGCGGCATTTCTCAAAGGAGAGGGGCGTGTGCAATGGTGTTACACAGAGGGCATCATTCCTAGACTCTACCGAGTGGATTTTTCACAAGAACCTTATCAATTTTCAACTTTATCGGTTGAGTCCTCAATTCAACAGAATTCGAGTGATGATGGAAAATATTTAATGGTGCTGTCCAAACAAGGTGTTTTGTATTTGTACCATGGTCGCGATGGTAACTTAATTAAGACAATTAAAGTCTCAGAGCCTTTTCTAGGGGATTGGTTTGAGGACGTGGGTAAAGCAATCCTCCCCGACATTCAATCACACAAGGGCATTGCATACATCACGTTGACCCATGAAGGAAGAATTGCTGAGATTGATTTAGAGCAAGGGAAGGTTAAAAGATATATTGATATAGGTGGTTTTCCAACAAGGATAGTGCTCCTTGCTAAAGAAACTTTGGTCGACGCTACTAACTAAGAGGAAATTATTATGAAAAAGAGCATCAAAATTTTATTTTTAGGCATGATTACATTATTTATCGGGACGTATTCTCAGTACGATGTATTTGCTCACGCTGATCATGATAAGGACGCTATTATTATACAAATGGCTGATATTATGATTAACCTCGAGCATTTTCCTACAGAGGATGAAAAGAAAAAATTACAATCGGTCTTAGATTCTGCCTCATCGACTGATCAGGAGAAAATTATTGCCAATGCGATAATGCATATACAACATTCACCTACTGTGGAAGACAAAGACAAATTACAGCTCATTATGGACAATACAGTTGCAACTTCGACAGTAAATACTCTAGCAAAAATTGTTCAGGGTTTTTCTCATGGGATCTCAAAAACTGATAAAAGAAAGCTACAGACTATAAAATTCAAGGGATAAGCTGAGAATTACTAGGCTGATAATTTCTATTTAATTACTTAAGCTCAGTGATGATGTTATAGGCGCTTTTGTATTTGTCCGCAGTATTATTAATAATTTCTTTCGGTAATTCAGGGCCAGGTGCAGTTTTATTCCAGTCAAGTGTTTCTAGATAATCTCGTAAATACTGTTTATCAAAACTAGGTGGGCTAGTTCCTAGCGCATAATTCTCGACTGCCCAGAAGCGAGAAGAATCTGGTGTGAGAACTTCATCAATGAGATACAAGTTATTATCTTGATCCTGTCCAAATTCAAATTTAGTGTCTGCAATAATAATGCCACGTTCTTTTGCATGGGAGACTCCATAGTTATAAATTTCTATGGCTTTATCTCTGACTGTTGCAGCCAGCTCTTCACCTAAGAGATCAATGGTTTTTTCATAAGAAATATTTTCATCATGATCACCGACTTCAGCTTTTGTTGCAGGGGTATAAATTGGTTCGGGGAGTTGTGCAGCCATTTTTAGATTTTCTTCTAGTTTGATACCACAAACTGAACCTGTTTGTTGATAATCTTTCCAACCTGAACCAATTAAATAACCTCTAACAACAGCTTCTATCGGTAGCGGGTTCAGTCGCTTTACAATCATGCTTCTGTTTTGGAAATAACCCAGTTGATCTTGAGGAACCATGTCTTCAAGAATCAGATCATCGGTAAGGTGATTAATGGCAATATGTTCTGTTTTGTTAAACCAGAACTCTGAGAGTTGCGTTAATACTTCTCCTTTTCCGGGGATTGGATTGGGTAACACAACATCGAAAGCAGACATTCTGTCTGTGGTAACAATGAGTAGATGACCGTCGTCAACAGAATAAATATCTCTGACTTTACCCTGGGCAATGAGTTCTAGATTTTGTAGTATTGGTGCTTCCACCGTATTATTCTATGAATTGAAAAAGCTTTTATCAATAAGGGATTTATTTTTGTATCTAAGATAAAAGTCAGGAGATAATAAACTGAGATAATAATTAAAGAAATATGGAAAAAAATTTTAAAATTTCACCCTCAATTCTTTCAGCTGATTTTGCCCAATTAGGCCAAGAAGTTATGGATGTTATTAATGCAGGTGCTGATTTTATACATTTTGATGTCATGGATAATCATTTTGTACCTAACCTAACTTTTGGACCGGTGATCTGTAAGTCGCTGAGAAAGTATGGTGTGGAGGCACCAATTGATGTGCATTTGATGGTTGAACCTGTTGATCGACTCATTTCTGATTTTGCTGATGCTGGCGCGACTTTTATTACTTTTCACCCTGAGGCAACGCAAAATGTTTCAACGACACTTGAATTAATAAAAGCAGCAGGTTGCAAACCCGGCTTAGCCATCAACCCTGATACTCCACTAACTCATATTGAAGAACACATTGAATCGCTTGATATTATTACAATGATGTCTGTCTATCCTGGATTTGCGGGACAAAGTTTTATTCCTGAAGTTCTTGAGAAACTTTCATTAACTAGAAAAATCATTGATGATGCTGGAAAAAATACTTTTCTAGAAATCGATGGTGGTGTGAAGGTAAATAATATAGGTGATATAGCTAGATATGGCGCTGATGTTTTTGTTTCAGGCTCAGGAATATTTGGGACGGAAGACTATCGAGTAACTATTGATTCTATGAGAAATGAATTGAGTTCAATCTAAGTCTCAATAATCGAAGATTTCATTGAAAAAACAACCCTAGATGAGTAGACTAGCCTCCTTTTATTATGTTTGAGAACTATTTTCATGAAGACTATTTCTGCAAAAAAAGAAGAGGTTATAAGGGATTGGTATCTTGTTGATGCCAAGAATAAAACCTTGGGCAGGCTATCGACAGAAATTGCAACCCGGTTAAGAGGTAAGCATAAGCCTATCTATACACCCCATGTTGATACAGGAGACTTCATTGTTGTTATCAATGCCTCTAAAATTACGGTCACAGGCAATAAGATGCAAGATAAAATGTATTACAAACACACGGGTTATATCGGAAACATGAAGTCAGCAAATTTAGCTACAATGATGAAGAAGAACCCAGAAACAGTACTGATGAAATCAGTCAGAGGGATGTTACCTAAAACAAAACTTGGCAATGCCATGATAAAGAAATTAAGAGTTTTTTCAGGACCTGAACATACGCACACCGCACAATCACCAAAACCTTTAGAGATATAACTAAATAATGGCAACTGAAGTACATTACGGAACAGGAAGAAGAAAGAGATCAACTGCTCGAGTTTTTATAAAAAAAGGTAAGGGCAGTATTATTGTTAATAAGAAGCCAATAGACGAATTTTTTGATCGCGAAACAGCTCGTATGATTGTTAGGCAGCCACTAGAGCACACTGAACTGATAGGTAAAATTGATGTTACTGCAACTGTAAAAGGCGGAGGCGGTAGCGGTCAAGCAGGTGCGATTAGACATGGATTAAGTAGAGCTTTATTGAGTTATGATGAGAATTTACGAGCCTCTCTTAGAGAAAAAGGTTTCTTAACACGTGATGCACGAAGAGTGGAGCGAAAGAAAGTTGGCTTAAAGAAAGCCAGAAAAGCTACCCAGTTCTCTAAGCGTTAGACCTAAAGCATCTCTAACATTTTTGTTTTTATTTTAGAATTTGGGATTCTCCCAATTCCAGCTAAGCTATTATCAAGCATATTCTTAGGCTGTGATGTTGCTGGAATAATATTGGTAACTGCAGGATTTGAAATTATATATTTTAGAAAAAACTGCCCCCAGCTCCCAATATCATAATCATTGCACCATGAAGGGAGAGTTTTACCTCTGATTGAGTTAAATAGTTTACCTCGCATGAACGGTCGATTAATAATTGTTGCTACACCTTGATCTGCACAGAGGGGTAATAGTCGATTTTCTGCCTCTCTCTCACCTAATGAGTAATTAAATTGAGCAAAATCAATGGGTTCGTTAGTAATAATTTTTTCCATTGCTGGAAAAGCATTCGCTTTATAATGAGTAATACCTATGTATTCAATTTCTCCTAATTCTTTCATTTTTCTAAGAGTAGTAATTTGCGTTTCCCAGTCCAAAAGATTATGTATCTGAATCAGTTGGATTTTTGATGTATTCATTTTTTTGAAGGATTCTTTGATTTGATTCTCACCCTCTAGTTTCCCTTTAGTCCAGACTTTAGTGGCTAAAAACAGCTCTTCTTTACGATCATAATTTTCAATCAATCGACCAATAATTTCTTCAGATTTGCCATACATTGGTGAGGTGTCTATTAAAGTTCCACCGTTATTAAGAAGAATATCCATTATGTTTTGTCTAATAGCGAGTAACTCTTTTGTAGGTTTAATATCAAAAACCCGAGATGTTCCAAGTCCTATAACCGGTAGAGATTTTCCAGTGGATGGAATAATTCTCTTTAACATTTGATGGTTTGCAAAGGCCGAGTTCATTTTTAAACCAGACAGAAGAAAAGAAGCACTTAATACTTTAAAAAGGTTTCTTTTTGTTAGTTTCAATTGTTTATTATGGTTTCAGTTTGGTTATCAGTACCAATTATAACTACATCTGCTGGTCTTAGAGCAAAGATGCCATTGGTGACCACACCAGGTAAATTATTAATCTTTTTTTCTAATACAGGTGGATCGATAATTTTTAGATTGTGAACATCAAGAATTAGGTTTCCATTATCTGTTGTAAAACCATGCCTGAGTTCAGCTTGCCCACCAAGAATAGCAATTTCTCTTGAAACCATAGACTTAGCCATTGGAATAACTTCAACAGGTAGAGGAAACGAGCCTAAGACATCAACCAACTTTGAGTTATCCACTATACAAATAAATTGGTTTGAAGCATGGGCAATTATTTTTTCTCTAGTTAAGGCTCCACCACCACCTTTGATCATATGGAAATTCTTAGTGATTTCATCGGCTCCATCAATATAAAGATCAGGAGTGCCAACAGAGGAAAGATCATCTGTTGTAAATCCTTCTTCTTCTAGCAGAGCAGTGCTTGCTTCTGAACTTGAGGTAATCAGTTTTATTTTATGTTTTACCTGATGCAGTTCCGAGATGAGATAATTAACAGTAGAACCTGTGCCAACACCAAGAACACAGTCGTGTTCAATGTATTCTAAAGATTTTATGGCAGCGGCTTT
The DNA here is from genome assembly GCA_964416745.1 of uncultured Woeseia sp. Classification (GTDB taxonomy): domain Bacteria; phylum Pseudomonadota; class Gammaproteobacteria; order Steroidobacterales; family UBA11654; genus CACPJA01. Next base: position 11,546 of record CAYQEV010000006.1, on the reverse strand, counting down.
TTTTTCACTATTCATAGGAATGATTTATTGTGACATATTAGTGCTAGCTTATGAAAGATAGGTTTTTGTTTCACTAATAATTCCATCCATAGGAATATCCCATGAGTTTATTTCAAGAGCATTGACTTTCTGTAACTCATAAGCAAGTCCAATGAGTAGAGGAGAGTGTGTTTCTGACGATGTCTGTTTAAATGCCAATGCACGGTCATAATAGCCTCCACCCATGCCAAGTCGGTTGCAATTAGAATCAAATGCGACCAAAGGAACAATCACTAGATCAAGAATGTCTGCTGCTATTAGATCTTCTGTTCTGGTTACAGGCTCAGGAATTCCAAATTTGTTGTTATTTAAATTATCTCCAGATTTATAAGATCCGAACATTAATTGGTTGAACTTGATTATTGGTAGAAATAATTCTTTATTTTCTGCCCATAAATGCTTAATAATTTGTTCAGTAGTCACTTCATTGTTGACTGAGTAATAAATAGCAATTCTTTTTTTATCATTGAGAATATTTGAATCTAAAATGTTTCTAAAAATAGCTTCCCCTAATCGACCCACATTATCGCTAGAGAGTTGACCTCTCTTTTCTTTAATTCTAGTTCTTAGATTATTCATTATTGGATGAAGATAACCCACAATGACGGTTCTCATTTGTTGCTCTCAGGCCAGAGCAAATAGGTGGGTTCAGACGTATTGGCGCAGGCTTCCCTATTAGGTAGTGCACAAAACCAACACAGACGTTGATCCCAAAGTATGTAATTAAGGGCCGAGAGTCCTTTAATGATACTCGTTCACCGCAGGCAATCTTCTTGTCTATTGTAACTTTAAATCTTTATTGGAAGTAAGTGAATTTTCAACTTGATTATGGATAATTTCTAATTTCTTTTGCACTTCCAATAAATCTAATTCTGCATCGTATTCAGTTCTAATTTTAGTCGCCATGTCGGCGCTACCTGTTATAGCATCATTAGCAATATTTAGAGCTGCCATGACTGCAATTCTATTTAAGCCGAAGGCGGTTCCTTGTTCATCAATTTTTTTCATGGTTTCATGGACAAGAGCTGCAGCTTTAATGAGATTTGTTTTTTGTTCTGGTGAACATTTAATTGTGAATTGTTCACCCATTACTTCAATCGTGACAGGCTCACTCATGCGCTCGACTCAATATCATTAATTCGTTGAAGAATATCTTCTGCCTTCATTCTGGCTCTTTCTTTTTGTGTTTGGAGAAGTTGCAATTCCTTTACTAGGTCTTCGTTATCTTCTTTAAGTGATTGATATTCAACATAAAGACGGTCTTTTTCTTCAATGAGGCTATTAATTTTATATTCTAAAGCCTCTATGGATTGTAAAACTTGTTTTTCTGATATTTTAGCCATAATATACACTATAATTTGTCATGACCCATCGGTCAAATCAGTATAATATCTAAAAAAAAAGAGACTTAACTTTGGATTATAAGAGTTTAGATAAAATAAGAATCGCAGCATCGATCACCAATAATATTTCAGAATATCATGGGATAATTTGTTCTCGTTTGTGCTTTGGCATTAAGGAATTTAATGATCTAATTAGCGAAGATTCAAATGATGATCATCAGATAATCTCGTTACAGCTGAAAGAATTTAATACAGCTTTAACTGAAATTATTGAAGAACAAGAAAATCTGTTTGAAAGTAATGTATTGGATTTTCAGCCTCTCTTACCTGATGAATCAGAACCTATTGAAGTCAGAGCGCTTGCTTTAGCTTTATGGTGCTCAGGTTTTATTGATGGTTGTGGAATGTGTATTGCAGAGTTGAATCTTGATATCAAGGGCATTGGTAATGGTGAAGTGCCTGAAATAATTGAAGATTTTTCTCAAATCTCTACACTGGATCCTAATGCTATTTTACAAGAAGAAGAGGAAGAAATAGCTCTAATGGAGTTAGTTGAATACGTACGTGTGGGTGTGCAATTATTTTATGAAAATCTAAGAGGTCAGGCTAATGAGTCTTGAGTATAAAAAAAGGCGTAATAAATTAAGCAGAATGATTGGTAAGGATGGCATTGCTATTCTTCCGACAGCACCTTCTAAAAACAGAAGTAGGGATACATATTACCCTTATCGACCTGATAGTGATTTCTTTTATTTCACAGGGTTTTCTGAACCTGATGCCTTAATGATACTTGCACCAGGAAGGCCAGAAGGTGAGTTCATACTTTTAGTACGCCCAAAAGACCCACTAAAAGAAATATGGGATGGTCATATGGAAGGATTGATTGGAGCTAAACGGAATTTTGATGCAAACCAATCCTATAAAATAGAAGATCTTATTGCAGTCCTAACTGACGTCTTTCCTAATCGACAAAAAATCTTTTACACCTTAGGCAATCAAAATGATTATGACAAAAAAGTGATTGATACTTTTAATCAGGTCAGAGCTAATCAAAGAAGAGGCGGGGTAGTGCCTAATGAGGTAGTTTCCTTAGAACCTATAATCCATGACATGCGCCTAGTTAAATCCAGAGAAGAAATTAGCCGAATGAAAGAATCAGCTCGAATTAGCGTCGAGGCTCACTATAAAGTTATGGATGAATGTAAAGATGGGGTTTATGAATATCAAATTCAAGCGTCTATTAATCATCAATTTGGGCAATACGGTGCTGTGCCTGCTTATGACAGTATTGTTGCTTCAGGAAATAATGCTTGTACTCTTCACTATATTGAAAACAAGGATATTTTGAAATCAGGTGATTTACTCCTTACAGATGCTGGTTGTGAGCATCAAATGTATGCTGCAGATATCACACGGACACTCCCAGTTTCTGGGACCTTTAATGAACAACAAAAAGCCATTTATTCAATTGTTTTAGACACTCAGAAGAAGGCAATTGAATCAGTTAAACCAGGACAGACATTTGAGAATATTCAAAATAACGCAATTATTAACATCACCAAAGGCTTAAGGAAGCTAGGGTTGCTTTCTGGTTCTCTTAAATCATTGATTAAGAATGAGGCTTATAAGGATTTTTATATGCATGGTATTGGCCACTGGTTAGGAATGGATGTTCATGATGTAGGGTCTTATATGAGTGATGCTGGGAAAGCGAAAAAATTTGTACCTGGAATGGTGTTAACAATTGAGCCAGGGATTTATATTTCGAAAAAGAACAAAAAGGTCCAAAAATCTTGGCGTGGAATTGGGGTAAGAATTGAAGACGATGTTTTGGTCACAAAAAAAGGTTGTGAGGTTTTGACTGGTAAACTGTCTAAAGAAATTAATGAAATTGAAAAAAGAATGTCATTAAACTGATTTGAAAGGAGAAACACTATGTCAGTAGTGGTATGTGGATCATTAGCTTACGATAATTTAATGGAATTTGATGGCAAGTTTGGCGATTATATTCTGCCCGATCAAATTCATATATTGAGTGTTGCGTTTAATGTTCCTAGGTTAAGAAAAGAATTCGGAGGATGCGCAGGCAACATTGCCTATAACCTCAAATTACTTGGTATTGAGCCAATCATCACTGCCACAGTGGGGCAAGATTTTGATAGTTATGGCTCTTGGTTGGAGAAAAATGACATCTCAAAAGATGCTATTCAAATTATAGATAATATGTATACCGCTCAATGTTTCATCACCACAGATAGTAACAATAATCAATTAACCTCATTTCATCCTGGAGCTATGGATGAAGGGCATAAAAACCCTATTTCTCTTACTGATAACATCGAAATGGCCATTATTGCTCCTGATGGAAAACAAAGCACTATTGAGCATGCAGAGCAACTACATGAACAATCTATTCCGATTATGTATGACCCAGGTCAAGGGTTACCAATGTTTAATAAAGATGAAATTGAGAAAATCATAGGGCTCTCAGATTGGATTATTTTAAATGAATATGAGGCTAACCTTATCTCTGAAATTACAGGTAAGCCACTGAAAGATATAGTAAAAAATTTAAAAGCTGCTGTTGTCACTAAAGGCAATAAAGGCTCAGAAATTTTTGTTGGCGATGAACGAATAATTATTGAGCCTATAAAGGCTACAAAAGACTTAGATCCAACAGGGTGTGGGGACGCTTATCGTGCCGGATTAATTTACGGTATCTGTCATCAAATGTCATGGCAGCAGAGCGGTAAAATTGGCTCAATGATGGGATCAATAAAGGTGGCAAGCAATGGCACGCAAAATCATACGTTCAACGTTAAAGAAATCTTAGAAAAGATTTAAACTGAAGAGAATTTATTCTTTTCTGACCAAGAATAAATAATAGGCACAACGATCAAGCTTAAAAAAGTTGAACTAATCATGCCTCCTACCACAGCAATGGCAAGCGGCTGACTCAGTTCAGTGCCCTCACCAATTCCCAGAGCTGGCATTAACATAGCTAATATTAGTGTGAGCGTTGTCATTAAAATAGGCCTAAGTCTTCTAGGGCAAGCTTCTAATAATGCCTCATCAATGCTCCGCCCATTTTCTCTTTCTTGATTAGTTCTATCAATTAATAGAATAGAATTTTTGGCAACCAGGCCTGTAAGTAATACAAGACCAGTCATTGAAAACACATTGAGGGCTGAACCCACTAGCCATAAACCAAAAGTACCTCCAATGATAGCTAAGGGTTGTGAGACCATAATAATCAATGGTTGACTGAAAGAATTAAACTGTGAGGCCAGCACCATATAGACCAAGAGTAAGCCGGTGAGAAAGGCAAAAAGCATTTGAGTACTGGTTCTTTTATATTCTTTTGCTCGTGCAAAAAAACCAACTTCATAACCTAATGGTAAAGTTTCTTCAGCCGCTGTTTCAATGATGTTAATAGCTTCACTTATTGGAACTGTAGGGTCACTATAAAAATAAGTACTGTAGCCTCTGTCTAAGCGAGTGATTTCTGCAGGGCCCACATCTTCTATAAAAGTTGCTACTGTGTCTAATCTCACTAGATTATTGTCCGGTGTTCTTAAATATATTTTATTAAGATCACCTATGGTCATGTCACGTTCAGCTTTGAGTCGAACTTTATATCTTTCCCCGTCACCTGGAGAATCATTGTATCTAGCCACATCAATACCGCCTGCAAAAATATTAGCAGCCTCAGCCACAGCTCTGGTTGAGAGACCAAATTCTGATATTAACTCTCGATTAAGATTAAGGTTAACTTGAGGTAAATTCATTTCTAGACTTGAGTCAACATTACCTATTTCTGGGCTTTCGTCTAATTTATCCAAGAACTTTTTGATTGATGATTCTAAGACACTTAAATCGGGCCCTGAAACAGTAAATTGCATAGCCTCACCTCGAGTTCCAGAAGCAAACGCAAAGCTTGATGGAAATGCTTTAATTCCAGGTATTACTTTTAGATCTTCACGAATCATTGGAATCATTTCATATTGTTTTAGTTTCCTTATATTTCTCGGTTTTAATTTAACGTAAATAACACCTATATTTACGGCTTGGCTATCAATCCCTGATCCCATAACAGTAAAAAGTGATTCAATGTCATCATAGCCTTTAACTAAGGATTCAACTTTTAAAAGTCGATCATTGGTGTATTCGAGACCAGTACCAACTGGTGTTTTTACCGTAATCATAAATTGACCCTCATCTTCTTCAGGGAAAAAACCTCCACCGAGTTGACTAAATAAGACCAGGGTAACCAGGACTATGGGTAAAGCTGACAATAAGATATTCTTTTTATGATCCAATGACCAATGAATCAATAATCGATATTGAACTTCGACCTTTTTAAAACTGTCATCAAAACGGCCAAAAAGACCATTTTTATTCTTTGTGGGCTTTAAGAACTTAGAGCACAGCATCGGTGTTAATGTCAGTGCTACAAAAGTTGAGACTAGTACACCTGTGGATACAACTATGCCAAAAGATTTAAAAAATCTTGCAGCAATACCTTCCATAAAGAAAACAACCGTGAATAGAGCGACCAATACCAGAGTCGATGCAACAATAGGTAAAAATACTTCATTCGCTCCTTTGATACTCGCTGCGTATCGATCCGGATTTGACCTGTTCATATTCAGATTACGTTGTGAGTTCTCAAGAACAACAATTGCATCGTCAACAACCACTCCTATTAATAGTAGTAGTCCTAGCATCGTCATCGTATTCAACGTGAGACCAAAGAGATACATAATAAAAATTGAGCCAAATAAAGAGACAGGAATTGTGGCACCAACGATAGCCATACTAGAAAAACTCCTCAAGAACACCAGCACAATTAAAGCTGCAAATATGGTTCCTGCTATTAAGTTTTGTCCTAAGCCATTGATTAAAGAATAAATGTACTCGCTATCATCAGTAGCTATATCAATGATTATGCCTTCAGGTAACGTTGGATTAATAACTGTTTCAATTCTTTCTTTTACTTTCTCGACAATTTCTACAGTGTTTTCACCTCGAATTTTTGTCACACCAATACCAATGGCTGGTTTTCCATTAAATCTAGCGATCTTTCTAAAATCTGATACATCATCAATAATTTCGGCAATATCATACAATCTAATAGACCGACTTTGATCATAACCAATAATGATTTTGCCAACCTCTCTGGGGCTATGAGATTCTAGATCGAGCTTAAGCAGATCCTCTTTCTTATTATCAATTAAAAAGCCTCCTGGTAGCTTGATATGCTCATTCTTAAAAGCTAAAACAATATCTTGAACTGTAATGCCAAAAGCACTCATTCGATCAAAATTTAGGTTGACCCTGATGTTTCGTTCTTGTTCACCGCCAATGACTATGCTGGCCACTCCATCAATGGTTTCCAGTCTTTTTTTAATAGTATTTTTTGCATAAACACTCAGTTCTTGTAAGGTTCTGTCACCACTTAGTGAAAGCCATATGATTGGTATTTCTCCGGTTTCAATTTTAGTGATGATTGGTGTTTTTGCATCTTCAGGTAGTTTATATAGAATTTGATTAACTTTGGACTGGACGTCGTTGAATGCAATTTCAAGATCTTTTTCTAAAAAAAACTGAGCAAAAACATTAGAAACACCAGGTGCTGATCTTGATCTTACATCTTCAATGCCAGGGATACTATTGACAGCTCCCTCTACAATATTGGTTACACTTGAATCAACAACATCAGGATTTGCTCCTGGCAGGATAGTTGTCACTGAAATGAGCGAAAAATCAATGTCAGGTGATCTATCAATAGATATTCGGTTCACAGAGATGATCCCAAATAAGATGATAAGCAGGTTCACCATTGCTGCAAATACATAACGTTTAACTGATATTTCAGCGATGCTCATTTAATCATTATTTATTTTAATTTGCGTACCGTTGGTTAAGAATCCTGCACCATCAAGAGCGACTATATCCCCTTTTTTTAAGCCAGATTTTATATGAACAAGCCCATCTTTTTCTATGCCAGTATCCACTTGCTGTTCAACCGCTGTATCATTTTGAATAAGATAGACAACATCACCAACAGAACGACGAACTACAGCTAACTGTGGAAGCACTAATGCATCTTGATAAGTTGATAGAATAATTCTTGCTTGCGTGCTTGCCCCTGGTACCCAGGACCCAGGATTATCAAAATCAACAATAGCCGTTATTGAGCGATTGTTAGAATTCACATTAGGTTTTATTTCTTTAATTACAGTCTCGACATTCTCATCTATAGAAGTTGGAGTAGTTAGAAATACTTTTAATCCTTTCTTCAATTTTAGGCTTTGATATTCTGGAAAGGAGAGGCCAACTCTTAGATTTTTAGTATCAACAAGCTCATAAACAATCATCCCATTTTGCACAAAATCTCCGATATCAATATGCTTTGCAGCTACTTTAGTTTTGATTGGAGCTTTAATCTCTGTTTCTTCAATTAATCGTTCACTGTTTCTTAATTGTGCATTGGCAGCATTGATTTGTTCACTTAGGGCATTAAATTCAGCTCTAGTTCTATCCACCATTTCTTCAGAAACAAGATTATCTTTAAACAGTTTCTCAGCTCTTTTTAAATCCAATTCTTGATTAACAAGCAGTGCTGATAAACGTGCTATTTCAGCTTTTGATTGAGCTAACTGAAGATCATATTTCTCTGAAGCAATTTGTGCTAGAACCTGACCTTTCTCAACAACATCTCCTATATCAGCTATCACTGAAATGACTCTTCCAGATACTTCAGCTGCAATTTCTGGTGATGAGCGACTGTAGATCATGCCCATGACATTATCTTCCTCATTAAGATTCATTGTGATTACGGTGGTTGTACTGACTGTGATCTGGCCCATAGATGTTTGAGCAACCAAAAGCAATAGAGTACTTAGTCCAATCGATAAATTTTTAAGAAGATTGATCATTTTCTTACAATTCCATTGAGTAAATTCTCTGTAAGAGTCTCAGAGAAATGTTCATAATTGGTGTCATCTAATTCTTCAAAGATTTGTGTAAACAGTCTTTGAAAAACAAGATAAGAAAAATTTGGTGATATTAATTGGAACGCAAGAATTCTACTGTCACATTGTTCAATTATTTCTTTATTCTTTTTCGCTTGCTCTATTAGATTAATCATTTGGCTTAAGTTTTGCTGAAATAGACCAATAGAGAATGGAGTCCTATCTTTATTTCCCAGGTCTGAAGATTCACGAGCAAGTAATTTGTATTCTTGAGAATTTAGAATTAATTGGTTTAGATGTTCTTTTGCAGTAAATTTTATTTTATTAACGTAGGTGTCATCAATTTGTTCAGCTTTATCAAGAATATCTGAGGTGTTTTGTAGTGCTCTAAGAATAATTTTTTCATAAAGGTCATTTTTAGAGGAGAAGTGGTGGTAAAGATTGGCTTTGCTCATCTTACATTTCTCAGCAATCTCACCCATGGATACTGAGCCAAAACCCTTATCTGCAAAGAGTTTTCCTGCTGTCCTATATATTAAATCTATACCATTCATATGCTAACTACTAACCGATCGGTCGGTCAGTATATACTGTCAAAAAAAAGTTTACAATATTAAAAAATGAGCTGGGTTAGATTTGCTTCAAAACTCGTTTTTCCATTGATACTTTGAGATATTTTAATAGGAATAAAATTTAGCTCAGGTGCAAGCCATAAAGAATTTAGTCGCTCTGAGTTTTCACTTTGATGACTAATTTTAATGGTTTGAAATTTTCCAAAAGGGACGCTTGTTTCTGTAATAAATTCTTCAGGAAACACAGTGATCTTTTTCAAAGCATCTTTATCCAGAATCAGATAATCATTAGAGGCAATTTGTTTTTCCTGGTCATGCATAATTTGCAACTGTAAAACAATACGACTCAAAGTTTTACCTTCTAGGGGAATATCAATTTCTCTGTCTTTATAATAACCAGTGATCTTAGAGGTACTCCAATTAAATTCTGACTCAGACTCTCTTGATTTTTTTCTTATGGTGTCAATTAAATGATAGTCATAGGTTTTTAATTGATCATTTTCTATAACAAATCTACTTCTTTCTATGACAGAACCTTTTGTAATTACTTTCCAAAAACCGGTTGGTTCAGTTATTAATTCAAAGCTATAGACATCACCATTTTTCTTGAGTTGAGTTGCCAGGACCCCGTCTGCTTGCTTTAACTTGGCATTATAAATTGCTGAGTATTCTGTTGGTAATGCCCAAGAGGAGTTTATGAATATTGACGTGGCCAAGAACGATATTAAGATCAAATTTCTCATGCGTTAATACTACACTGATTAAATAATGGCTCCAAAAGAGAAAAATACATCTTAATGATTTAAATCAATAATCCCTATCTTCAAACTCAGATTTTCTCTTAGCTATAAACTCAAGTAAAGCTTCATCAATTGCAGGATCCAATTTTGGAGCTTCGTATTCTTTTAACATTTTTTTCCATTTTAAATTGGCACGCATTGCACAGTCTAAACTTCCTTCTTCTTCCCATTGCTCAAAACTATTGTTATCAGCGAGTTCAGACCGATAAAAAGCAGATTCAAAATTAGCTTGTGTATGCGCCGCACCTAAAAAGTGACCGCCTGGACCAATCTCCCTGAAGGCATCCATTGCTTGAGCATTTTCAGATAATTCAACACCTTCAAGCATCACAGCAAGCATTCCTGCTTGATCTGCATCCATTATAAATTTCTCATACCCCATAGAAAGACCGCCTTCAAGCCAGCCAGCTGTATGCAACATAAAATTGACCCCCGCTAAGGCAGAAGCTTGCATTGTATTAGCTGATTCATAAGCAGCTTGCGCATCTGGAATTTTTGATGCACATAACCCACCACCACTTCGAAAGGGCACGCCTAATCGCCTAGCAAGCGAACCCACAATCGTCATTACATGACCAGGCTCTGGAGTGCCAAATGTGGGGGCTCCTGATTGCATATTAACTGCGCTTGCAAATGCCCCAAATATTACCGGAGCTCCTGGTTTAAGAAGTTGAATATAAGCCATGCCTGCAAGTGCTTCAGCAAGAATCTGTGTAACGGTACCTGCTATGGAAACTGGCGACATTGCTCCAGCTAGAATAAAGGGTGAAATCATTGTTGCTTGATTATTCTCAGCATACACAGTGGCAGCACCAAGCATTGTGTCATCAAACGTTAAAGGTGAGTTAGCATTAATCAAGCTGGTTAAGACAGTATTGTCTTCGAGAAAGGTTTCGCCAAAAACTAGCTTCGCCATTGACACAGTATCTTCAGCTCTTTCTGGATGTGTTACTGATCCCATAAATGGTTTATCGCTGTATTTGATATGACTGTATATCATGTCAAAGTGACGTTTATTGACAGGTACATCAACTGGCTCACATATAGTTCCCCCCGAGTGGTGAAGATTTGGGCTCATGTATGCTAATTTTACGAAATTTCTAAAATCTTCAATTGTTCCGTATCGCCGACCTTTATCTAAATCTCTAACAAATGGTGACCCATAAGCTGGAACAAGAACTGTTCTTCGCCCCCCAATAATAACATTATTAGCTGGATTCCTTGCGTGCTGTATATATTCTCTTGGGGCATTTGATTGAATGATTTCCCGACAAAATCCTGGCGGAAAATGAACGCACTCATCATCAACATCAGCACCAGCATTCTTAAATAAATCTAACGCTTTCGGGAAATCACGGAACTCAATTCCAATTTCCTCAAGGAGAATATCGGCGTTCTTTTCTATTAAAGCCAGTCCTTCCTCATTTAAAATTTCAAAATACGGAATATTGCGCTCAATATATGGTCGATAATTTCTTGCGCCTTGTTCTCTGGCTGCTCTTTTCTTTCTTCTTCCACCAGTTTGTCTTCGACGTTTCCTTTCTGTCATCAGTTTATCTTGCTCCAGTTAAGAACGAACTCTTTCATTATTAGGATCATAGAGAGATCCCTTGCCAACTATCTGAACGGTCATGGGATAAATGCCATCACCGTTTTCATTAAAGTACTCCAGCGACAGTGACTTCCCTATTATAGCGATGTTTTTAGGCAGATAAGCCATGACTACGTGTTTTTTGATTGATGGGCAGTACGACATGCTGGTGCTATAGGACCTGCGGCCTTTGCTATCTACCGGCACTTCGCCTGTGTCAGGAT
>CAYQEV010000005.1:44743-46818 GCA_964416745.1 uncultured Woeseia sp. | reverse complement strand
GGACTCATCGAACATCATGTTCATCCCTTTCTTGCAGCCATCACCATGGAGTCCAATGTTATAGCAATTGAAGACTGGAATTTACCTGGAAATCAGTCAAAAGGGGTTAGAGATAGAGAGGCGTATCTTAATCGTTTAAAGGTCGAAGAACAGTTGCTAGCAGAAGCTGAAAAACCCTTTGTTACTTGGGGTTTTCATCATTATTTTCATGGGAAGTTAAGCCGACAAGACTTAGACAAAATTTCAATGACACGACCCATTGTAGTGATCCATCGCTCTTTTCATGAGTTTATTCTAAATTCGAGTGCCCTTGTTTATTTTGGCATTACAAAAGAGTTAGTGAATAATTTTGACGAGGAAGCAAAAGAGTATGCAAATTTTGAGAAGGGTCATTTTTCTGAGCAGGGCATGGTCTCTATTCTTCCGTATTTGATGAAATATCTAGCGGCACCCGATCGATTGATTAAAGGCCTCCAAAGGACTGAAAAATATTTACACAACAACGGGGTCACGATGGTTGCCAATCCTGGTGCTTATTCACTGAAACCAATTCAAGACGCAAAGAATTTTGTTTTTGGTGATGAAGAGACACCGTTTCGATCTTTCTACATACCCAGCGGCCTGTTAATGGCCGAACAATATCCAGCCGAAGAGTTGGTTGAAAAATCCAAGGAATTTTTGTCTTGGGGTAAGGGTAAAGTGGAGTATTTACCCCTACAGATAAAGTTATTCACTGACGGCGCTATGTACTCACAAAACATGGTGATGAGAGACGGTTATCTGGACGGTCATCAAGGGGCTTGGTTAATGCAAGAGGAAATCTACCGTGAGGCATTTCAAAGGTTTTGGGATGCCGGCTATCAGATTCATATCCATCAGAACGGCGATGCAGGCCTGGATCGTCTTTTGGATGTCTTAGAAGACAATTTACAACGTAATCCTCGAGACGATCATCGAACAGTCATAGTGCATTTTGGTTATTCTAATTTTGATCAAGTGGAGAGAATTAAACGACTAGGGGCTATTGTTAGTGCTAATCCATATTATGTTAATGCCTTATCTGATTTATACAGTCGCGAAGGCGTTGGAGCTGCTCGTTCAAAAGATATGGTTAGATTAGGTGATGTTCATCGAGCAGGTATTCCTATATCGCTTCACTCTGACATGCCAATGGCACCGGCATCGCCGTTATTATTGATGCATGCTGCTGTTAATCGTATTAATTTTGCCAATAAAGTGGCAGGACCTAACCAGCGTATTAGTCCAGAGACAGCTCTTCGAGCAGTCACGTACAATGCGGCCTATGTTCTTGGTATGGAACATGATTATGGAACCATTAGTTCAGGGAAATATGCTAATTTTACTTTACTGTCTGATAATCCATTGACCATTGACCCGCTGAAAATCAAAGACATTGAGATTCGATCTACTATGGTAGAAGGACTGCATTATCCTATCAATTAGGTGCCACAAAAGGTTTGATGAACCTTTTCATCCTCTGTAGGTGGACGACTAAAATCGTCATGCACATCTTGTTTTGTGAAAGGGTTGTCCAAGATCTTTGACAATTCCAACATATAAGAAAAGTTGTTGTCTTCAATGGCCAGTTTGATTGCCCTTTCCACCAAATGATTCCTTGGAATATAAATCGGGTTCACTGAGTTCATCGTATTATAAATGTCATCATTCTTATTCGGTTCTTTGTTAAGCAATGTCTTCCATGAATTTATCCAATCTGAAATTAAATCCTTGTTAGTGAACTGAGATTTAAAAGCTTCCTCTTCATTATTAATCACATCACTTAAGTGTCTGAAGGAGAGAGTGTAATCAGGTTTTTCCTCATGCATGATCTTAAGTAATTTCTTTAAATGCTCTGCGTGTTCTTTGTTTTTATGATCAAGACCAATCTTTTTTATCATGGTCGTTGATATGGCTTTATTAACCTTTGTTGAGAATTCTGTTAATAGAGCATTAATTTCTTCTTTCGCTTTAGTTTCATTCTTATCAACCAAAGACAATAAACAACTGGCAAGACAGGCTAGATTCCATTGGGCAATTTGCGGCTGCTTGGCAAA